>NZ_SSBM01000048.1:0-41637 GCF_004795115.1 Streptomyces sp. A0592 | reverse complement strand
GCTCCGGCGGCGCGGTCCGCGGCGCCGGAGCACGACGAGCCGCCCTTCGACCTGGACGAGACGGATCCGCCGCCGTGGGACGACGACTGGCAGTAGCGTCACGCCGGATCGCAACAGGCATGCGGAAACCTGCACACCGTGTCCCCGATCTCGACAGGCAGCCTCCCCCGCTCACCGGAATGCCGGTTATGCACCATCCGTATTGGCATGGTTCGTCCGTTTGGTTCTGTGTAAGCAGTGCACGGCCCGTATCTGTTACTCGATCTCGTGAAGAAGTCGCCACCATTCGGTGAATCAAGCTGCACGTCCCTCGCCAGAGGTGATCGTCCGCCCGTGATGGGCAGTCAACGGGATTGGTTGGGTACCCCGTTCGCGTGCTTTCATCGTGCCCACCGCAGCAATCAGGCACCGCGGCCCGGATTCGGGCCGCCCGCCTCCCTGCGGTGAATTCCTCCCCCCAATGAAAGGTGCGCGCCATGCGTAACGACATCGAGACCCGCGAGATCGACGACACCGAGCTGGACGCCGTCTCCGGCGGCATCATCAGCGTCTCCGGCGGCCTGGCCGGCGCCGTGACCAGCGACGTCAGCGGACTCGTGGGCGTCGTGGGCTCCCTCGACACCGTCCAGGCCGCGACGGGCATCGTCTCCCACGTCCCCGGCCTCGCCACCGGCATCACCGGCGTTTCGGTGAACACCGGTCGCGCCGGCCTCTGATCGGGAAATCCCGATGAACCCCGGAGCATCCCCCACGGCTCCGGGGTTCACGGCTGTACCCGTGCCCCACCGATACAAATGCAGTCGAAGGAATCGTCCGTGCAGTTTCGCCAAAAGGCTCTTTCCAAGCTGCAATCGCCCGAAGAGCTCGATCTGCCCGTTCGCTTCGCGCGCCCGCAGGGGCGGCTCGTCCTGACGGTCACGATCGCCGTCATGGCGGCCGCGGCCCACTGGGCGTTCACCGGCACCGTGTCGTCCAAGCTCAGCGCACCCGGCATCCTCACCCGGGCCGAGGGCAGCTACGTGCTGCAGACCCCGGTCGCGGGACAGGTGACCGCGGTCCTCGCCGAGGAGGGCCAGGCGCTGGCCGCCGGCGCACCCCTGCTCAACGTCCGTACGGAGCAGGGGGAACGACCGGTGCGCGCGGTGACGGGCGGCCGCCTGACGACCCTGGTGGCCAAGGTGGGCTCGGTCGTCGCCACGGGTGCCGACGTGGCCACCGTGGAACGTGTGAAGGATCCGGAGGACCCGCTGGTGGCCGTGTTGTACGTGCCGGGCGGCAGCGGCCCGGCCATCCCGGTGGGCGCCACCGTCGACCTGAGCGTCCAGTCCGTCCCCCGGCAGCAGTACGGCACGCTGCGCGGGCGCGTGACGGAGGTCGGCCGCGCACCCCTGACGAAGGCCCAGATCGCCGGCTTCCTCGGCGACGGCGGCCTCGCCGAACAGTTCTCCCGCCACGGCAGCCCGGTGGCCGTGGTCGTACGGCTCGAACGCTCCTCCGCCACCGCGTCCGGCTACCGGTGGTCCTCCGCGGACGGCCCCCCGTACGCCGTCGACTCCAGGACTCCGGTCAGCGGCGCCGTCCGCCTCGCCGCGCAGCGCCCGGTCGACTGGCTCCTGCCGTGAGCGCGCCGCAGACCGGGACACCGCCGCGGGCACCCCAGCTCCCGCCCGCCGGGCGCCGGCGCCGGCGCCCCGAGCCGAAGGGCGGCGCCCGCCGCAGACCCGCCCCCGCCCCCAGGGGGCGGACGCCCCGGCCCGTACGCACCCCCACCGTGCTGCAGATGGAGGCGGTCGAGTGCGGCGCCGCCGCCCTGGCGATGGTGCTCGGCCACCACGGCCGCTTCGTCCCCCTCGAAGAACTGCGCATCGCCTGCGGCGTCTCCCGCGACGGCTCCCGCGCCAGCAACCTCCTCAAGGCGGCCCGCGGGTACGGGCTGAACGCCAAGGGCATGCAGATGGACCTGGCCGCGCTCGCCGAGGTCCGCGGCCCGGCCGTCCTGTTCTGGGAGTTCAACCACTACGTCGTCTACGAGGGCACGACCCGGCGGTTCGGCCGCAGGGGCGTGTACGTCAACGACCCCGGCAAGGGCCGCCGGTTCGTCCCCATGGACGAGTTCGACACCGGCTTCACGGGAGTCGTCCTCACCTTCGAGCCCGGTGACGGCTTCCGCCGCGGCGGTCGCAGGCCCGGCGTCCTGGGCACCATGCCGGCCCGCCTGCGGGGCACTTCGGGCACCATGGCCGCCGCCGTGGCGTCCAGCCTCCTCCTGGTCGCCGTCGGTGCGTCGGTGCCGGCGCTGAGCCGTACGTACATCGACATGTTCCTGATCGGGGAGCAGACGTCCCTGCTGGGCGTGCTGTTCGCCTCGATGGCCGTCGCCCTCGTGCTCACCGCCACCCTCACCGCCCTGCAGCAGACCAACCTGCTGCGCGGGCGCGTCATCTCCTCGACCCTGGGCAGCGCCCGCTTCTTCCGGCACCTGCTCAGGCTCCCGGTCGCCTTCTACGCGCAGCGCAACCCGGCCGACCTGGTCCAGCGCCTCCAGTCCAACGACGCCGTCGCCGAGACCCTCGCGCGCGACCTGTCCGCCGCGGGCGTGGACGCCGTGGTGGTCGTCCTCTACGCGGTGCTGCTGTGGACGTACGATCCGCAGCTCACGCTCGTGGGGGTGGCCGTGGCGCTGCTCAACGTGGTCGCCCTGCGGATCGCGATCAGGCTGAGGGCCACCGGTACGCGCAAGCTGCGCGCCGAGAGCGCCCGGCTGACCAACACCTCGTACGGCGGGCTCCAGCTCATCGAGACGATGAAGGCCACGGGCGGCGAGAACGGCTTCTTCCGCCGCTGGGCCGGACAGCACGCGGTCACCCTCGACGTCCAGCAGCGGCTCGGCGTGCCCAGCGCGTGGCTGGCGATCGTGGCACCCACGCTGGCAGCGCTCAACAGCGCACTGATCCTGACGATCGGCGGCCTGCGGGCGGTGGAGGGCCATCTCACCGTGGGCCTGCTCGTCGCCTTCCAGGCCCTGGTCACCAGCTTCACCGCGCCGATCTCCCGGCTGGGCGGCGTCGCCGGCCGGATCCAGGACTTCGCGGCCGACGTCGCGCGCCTGGGCGACGTCGAGAACTTCCCGGTCGACCCGGTCTACGCCCGGCGCGAGCCCGCCGCCTCCACCCGGCGCCTCAAGGGACACGTGGAGCTGGACGGCATCACCTTCGGCTACAGCCCGCTGGATCCACCGCTGTTGGAGGACTTCTCGCTCGCGGTCGGCCCCGGCCAGCAGGTCGCTCTCGTCGGCGGCTCCGGAAGCGGCAAGTCCACCGTCTCCCGGCTGATCTCGGGCCTGCACACCCCCTGGGCGGGAGCCGTCCGCATCGACGGGATGCGGCTGGAGGACATCCCGCGCGGCGCGCTGGCCGCTTCCGTCTCCTTCGTCGACCAGGACGTCTTCCTCTTCGAGGGCACCGTCCGCGACAACGTCACGCTGTGGGACCCCACCATCGAGGACGAGGCCGTCGTCGCCGCCCTGGAGGACGCCGCCGTGTACGAGGTGGTGGCCCGGCGCCCCGGCGGCATCCACAGCCGCGTCGAACAGGACGGCCGCAACTTCTCCGGCGGCCAGCGCCAGCGCCTGGAGATCGCGCGGGCTCTGGTGCGCCGCCCCAGCGTCATGGTGCTCGACGAGGTGACCAGCGCACTGGACGCGGTCACCGAGCAGGTGATCATCGACAACCTGCGCCGCCGCGGCTGCGCCTGTGTGGTGATCGCCCACCGCCTCAGCACGGTGCGCGACAGCGACGAGATCGTCGTGCTCGACCGGGGCACTGTCGTGGAACGCGGCCGGCACGAACACCTGGTCGCCGTACAGGGCGCATACGCCTCCCTGGTCAAGGAGCACTGAGGTGACACACCCGCACCACACCCATGCCGCCGTCGACCCGGTCGTGGCGGCTCTGGGCGCCCTGGGCAGGCCCGTCGACTGCGCGGGCGTACGCAGCCTGTCCCTGGAGGGCCCGCTCGTCCTGTGGCTGGTCGTACAGGGCGAGCTGGACCTGTTCGCGGTGGACGCCGCGCAGGCCGGGCACTGGCACTTCCTGGGCCGGCTGGAGCCGGGCACCCTGCTGCTCGGTCCGGCCGAGGGCCCCGACCACACCCTGGTCGGGCGGCCCCTGCAGGGATGCCTGCTGCGCCGCATCGAACTGCGCGAGCTGCAGCGCCCGGAGTACCCGCACCATCCGGAGCACTCGGGCCCGTTCGACGGTGGGGCGTGGCACGCCGACGAAGGCCGGTACGGCCCCGCCGGCCCCGCGGCAGGCCGGCCGAGCCCTCTGGAGGACGCCTTCGCGCGCGGCATCGGCCGGGGCCTGCGCGTGCTGTACCAGGCCCCGCTGGACGGCGCGGCCGCCACCGGGCTGGGCGGGGCCGACGACGACATCCTGTGGATGCGGATCGCCCCGGGCAGCGTCCGGTACGGCGCCGTCTACGAGGCGGAGGCGGTGGGCACCCTCCTCGTCGACGCGGCCATGTGGCAGGGCATGGTGGACCAGCAGTACCGGCTGCTGTACGCCCTGGACAGCTGGATCGAACAGCTGGAGCGCGCCCACGAGGACCGTACGGCCGCCGGGATCGAGGCGGGCCGCGCCGCCCGTACCCAGGCGGACCGGACCCTGCTGGCGTCCATTTCCGGTTCCGGCCGGGATCCCCGGCGGGGCGGGGACGTCGACGCGACCTTCGCCGCGTGCCGGGTCGTGGCCGGCGCGGCCGGCATCGCCCTGTCCCCGCCGAACCGGGGCGGCAGCACGTCCGAGCAGCTGGACCCCGTCGAACGCATCGCGCTCGCCTCGCGGATCCGCACCCGCCCGGTCCGGCTCGCCGGGCGCTGGTGGCGGGAGAACAGCGGCCCGCTGGTGGGCCGCCGCGAGAAGGACGGCACGCCCGTCGCCCTGCTGTGGCGGCGCGGCGGCTACGAGGCGGTCGACCCCGCCGCCGGCACGCGCGAGCGCGTCGGGAGGACCAACGAGGCGGCCTTCGAACCGCGCGCCGTGATGCTGTACCGCCCCCTGCCCGACGGGCCGGTGGGACTGCCGGCGCTGCTCCGCTTCACCCTGCGCGGCACCCTTCCCGAGCTGCGCAGCCTGCTGCTGGGCGGCCTGGTCTCGGTGGTGCTGGCCGCACTGGTGCCGATCGCCACCGGCCAGGTCCTCGGACGGTTCGTCCCCCAGGGGGAGAACGGCCTCATCGTGCAGACCGGGCTGGCCCTCATCACGGCCGGCATCGTCGCGGCCGTCTTCATGCTGCTCCAGAACACCGCCCTCCTGCGCATGGAGGGCCGCATCGAGGCCACCTTGCAGCCCGCGGTGTGGGACCGGCTGCTGCGGCTGCCGGCGACCTTCTTCGCGGGCCGCTCCACCGGCGAGCTGGCCGGCGCGGCCATGGGCATCAGCACGATCCGCCGCGTCCTGTCCGGCATCGGCCCGGTCTGCGTCCAGGCGTGCACGGTCGGTGTGGTCAACCTGGTGCTGCTGCTCCTCTACAGCGTGCCGCTGGCGCTGGCGGCGCTGGGCATGCTGGTCGTCGTCGCGGTGGTCTTCCTGGGCCTGGGGCTGTGGCAGCTGCGCTACGAACGCCGGTTGAACACGCTCGGCCACCGACTGGCCAACCAGGCCTTCCAGACCCTGCGCGGCCTGCCCAAGCTCCGCGTCGCAGCGGCCGAGAGCTTCGCGTACGCGGCCTGGGCGCGGGAGTTCGCCCGTACCCGCGACCTGCAGCAGCGCATCGGCCGGATCCAGAACGTCATCACGGTCCTCGGGGCCGTCCACCTGCCGCTGTGCACCCTGGTGATGTTCGTGCTGCTGGCCGGACCGGCACGCGGCGCCATGTCCGCCGGCGAGTTCCTCACCTTCAGCACCGCGCTCACGATGCTGCTCTCGTCGGTCACGCAGCTGACCGGGGCCCTCATCTCGGCCGCCGCGGTCCTGCCGATGTTCGAACAGATCGAGCCGGTCCTGCGGGAGACCCCCGAGGTGGCCCGCTCCAGCACCCGGCCGGGGGAGCTGACCGGCGCCCTCGAAGCCGAGAACCTCTCCTACCGCTACGCCGACGACGGCCCGCTCGTCCTCGACGGCGTCAGCCTCCGCGTCGCGCCGGGCGAGTTCGTCGCGATCGTCGGGGCCAGCGGCTGCGGAAAGTCGACGCTGCTGCGGCTGCTCATCGGCTTCGACAGACCCGTCTCGGGGAGCGTGCTCTACGACGGCCAGGACCTGGCGGCCCTCGACCAGGCGGCCGTGCGCCGCCAGTGCGGCGTCGTCCTGCAGAACGCCCAGCCCCTCACCGGATCGATCCTCGACTGCATCCGCGGCGCCGGGACGTTCTCGCTCGACGAGGCGTGGGAGGCCGCCGCGATGGCGGGCCTGGCGGAGGACATCAAGGCCATGCCGATGGGCATGCACACCATCCTGTCCGACGGCGGCGGCACGGTCTCGGGCGGCCAGCGGCAGCGCCTGATGATCGCCCAGGCCCTCATCCGCAGACCGCGCGTCCTCTTCCTCGACGAGGCCACGAGCGCGCTGGACAACGAGGCCCAGCGCGTGGTCATCGAATCCACCCGCGCCCTGCGCACCACCCGCCTCGTGATCGCCCACCGCCTGTCCACGGTCATGGACGCCGACCGCGTGATCGCCATGTCGGACGGCCGCATCGTCCAAGAGGGCCCCCCGGCCGAACTCCTCGCCGACCCGACGGGCCTCTTCCACACCCTGGTCCGCCGCCAACTGCACTGACGGACTCCGCACGTGCCGGGGGGGGGAGGGTGTTGCGGCGCAGCCGAGGCTCAGGGCGGCCACTCCGGGGACGGCCCGGTTCGGCCGGGCTCCGTGGAGGAGGCCGCCCTCGTGGCCACGGACGCCCCGCAGTCGGGGCGGCGGACGGGGAAGGCTACTGCGGGGCCACCCGGCAGGCGGTGACCGCGGTCCCGTTCGTGACACCGCTCGCGGTCAGGCCGCTCACGCACTGTTCGTGGTCGCCGGTGAGGCCGACGTAGCAGGCCATGCGGATGGAGTCCGGGGCTTCGCCGCCCTGGAGTTCGCGCTCGACCTGGTTGATGCAGGCCGTCACGTCCGCGTGGGCGGCGGGGGCGGCCAGAGCCGCGCCGCCGAGGGCGAGTGCCAGTCCGGTGAGGACTCCGGCGATACGGGTCGACGTGCGAGTTGATGTGCGCAAGGGGATGCACCTGCTCTCAGTGTGCGGTCACCCGACCGGACGGCGAAGAGCGCGACGGCTTCCTGGCCGTGCCTGCCGGTTCCGGTCGCCTTGACCACCGTACGACTGCTGCCGCCCGCTCACGAGCCGGCGGCCGGTGGAGGCGCGCGAGGGCATGTATTTTCGGCATGTAGGAACGGGTGATCATCATCGCGATGTCGCCCATGTGCCAGCAGGGGGCGTCATGAAGTACGACCTGTCCGACCGCCTGGTGATCGGGATCGCCTCCAGCGCCCTGTTCGACCTGGCCGACTGCGACGCGGTCTTCCGGGAGCAGGGCGAGGACGCGTACCGCGCCCACCAGGAGGCCCACGTGGACGATGTCCTGGCCAAGGGCGTGGCCTTCCCCTTCGTCCGGCGGCTCCTGTCGTTGAACGACCTCGCGGACCCCTCGGACCCGCTGGTCGAGGTCATCATCCTCTCGCGCAACGACCCGGACAGCGGCCTGCGCGTCATGCGCTCGATCGCCGCGCACGGTCTGCCCATCAGCCGGGCCGTCTTCCGGCAGGGCCGGTCGGCGCACCGGTTCATGCGCGCCCTGAACATGTCTCTGTTCCTGTCGGCCGACGGGGCGGACGTCCGTGCGGCGGTGGCCGACGGGCTGCCCGCGGGGCACGTCCTGCAGACGGCGCGGGTCGACGACGAGGACGACCGCGAACTCCGCATCGCCTTCGACTTCGACGGCGTACTGGCGAGCGACTCCTCCGAGCGGGTCTTCCAGGACGTCGGCATCGACGGCTTCCGCGCGCACGAGGTCCTCAACGTGACGACCCCGCACGACCCGGGCCCCTTGAGCGAGTTCCTCGCGGGCATCAACCGGATCCAGCGCCGCGAGGAGGACAAGCGCCGTGAGAACCCCGCGTACCGGCTGCGACTCCGGGTGTCCCTGGTCACCGCCCGGGACGCGCCCGCGCACGAACGTGCCGTGCGGAGCCTCAAGCGGTGGGGGCTGCGGGTCAACGACGCGTTCTTCCTCGGCGGCATCGACAAGGCCGCCGTGATGAGCACCCTCGATCCGCACATCTTCTTCGACGACCAGGTCGCCCACCTGAACGGCACGGCGCCGGCCACTCCCAGCGTCCACGTGCCGTTCGGCATCGTCAACACGCCGCCTCCCGACGGCACTTCCCGCGCCTGAGCGAGGGGGTCGCCCTCACTCAGCCCGCGCGCAGCGTCGAGCCCCGGGTCTCCAGGCTCCACTCGTGCCGGCGGGCCGTGTCGGCCGGCGCGCGGCCGGCGAGGATGTCGCACAGGAGGTCCGCGCAGGCGCGGCCGTACTCGGCCGGGCGCAGGTCGACCGCGGTGATGGGCGGGCTGCTGCTGCGGGTCGCGGTGCCGTCGACGCAGGAGGCGACGAGGAAGTCCGCTCCGACGGTGCGGCCCAGGACGGCGGCCGCGCGCAGGACTCCCGGCGCCGCGCCGTCGGGGGCGCAGACGACGGCGTCGATCGAGGGCTCTTCCGACAGCAGTGCCAGCGTGGCCCGCTCCGCTTCACCTGCCGTGGCGGCGAACGGGACCGGGTGGATCGCCACCGGGGTGCCGTGCTCCTCGCCCCAGCCCGCGGCGGTCGTGTGCAGGGCCGCGGCCCAGGCCGAGGTGTCGGCGGGGGCCAGCAGAGCGGGCCGGCGGGCGCCCCGGGCCCGTACGTGGTCGAGGAGCGCGGTCAGCGAGGCCGAGTTGTCGCAGACGACGGCGCCGGTCGGGGCGGGGGCGGGGCCGAGGTAGCGCTCGCCGGTGACGACGGGGACGCCGGCGTCGAGGAGAGCGGGCACCGCCGCGTCGCCGACCTCGGGGTCGATGACGAGGAGGCCGTCGACCCGTGAGGCGTACCGGCCGGGCCCGCCGGCGGCGGCGGCGAGCAGGACGACGTCGAGGCCCTCCTCCTGGGCGCGGGCGACGGCCCCGAAGGCGAGGTTCATGTAGTAGTCGAGCCGTGTCGCGGTCTGGGGCAGGTACAGACCGACGGCCCCCGTACTGGCGCGGCGCAGCCGGCGCGCGGCGCTGTTGGGCCGGTAGCCGAGGCGGTCGGCGACCTCCTGGACCCGGTCACGGGTGGCTTCGGCGACCCGTCCGGAGCCTTGGAGCGCGTCGGAGACGGTGCTCTTGGACACTCCGGCGGCGCGGGCGACGTCGAGGAGGGTCACGGTACGGGCGGCGTTCACGCTTCCGCATTCTAGGGGGTCTCCCGACGCCTGTGCCGGAACGTTCCGGCACAGTCCGCCACGAGGGTTGCCGGAACGTTCCGGCACGGTCTACATTCAGGCCCTGCCGGAACGTTCCGGCATGACCGAACGCGACCCTTTCCGCGTGCCCTCCCCGCGCCCGTCTGGATCTCACATGCGTCTGATCACCGCGTACGACCCGCCCGCATCACCCTCCCGCACCCGGCCCGCCGAGAGGGCCGCCCTGCGCGTCGCAGCCGTCCAGCAGCGCTGGCACCGCGACCCCGCCGAGCACCGCGCCGCCCTCCTGGAGGGCATCGCCCTCGCCGCGGCGGAAGGGGCGCGGGTGGTGTGCCTGCAGGAGCTGACGCTGTCGCCGTACTTCGCCGTCGTACCGAAGGCCGACCACCCGGAGCCCGCCGAGCCCGAGGACCTGCTGACCGGTCCGACCTTCACCTTCGCGGCCGAGGCCGCCCGTACGCACGGCCTGTACGTGCACGCCTCCCTGTACGAAGCGGCTCCGGCCCCGGACGGCAGCGACGACGACGGGCTGGGGTACAACACGGCCGTCCTGGTCGCCCCGGACGGCACGCTCGCCCTGCGCACCCGCAAGACCCACATCCCGATCACTGAGGGCTACTACGAGGACCGCTGGTTCCGCCGGGGCCCGGCCGGCGACGACGCCTTCCCCGTGGTCGCGGTCGACCAGGCCCGCTTCGGGCTGCCGACCTGCTGGGACCAGTGGTTCCCCGAGCTGGCCCGCGCCTACTCCCTGGCCGGCGCCGACATCCTGGTCTACCCGACCGCCATCGGCTCGGAGCCCGGACACCCCGGCTTCGACACCCGGCCGATCTGGCAGCGCGTGATCACCGGAAACGCCGCCGCCAACGCCACGTTCATGGTCGTCCCCAACCGCATCGGTTCCGAGAACGGCCTCACCTTCTACGGCAGTTCCTTCGTCGCCGACCCCTACGGCCGGGTCCTGGCACAGGCGCCCCGCGACGAGGCCGCCGTACTCGTGGCCGACCTCGACCTCGACGCCCGCCGGGACTGGCTGGAGCTCTTCCCGTTCCTGGCCACGCGCCGCCCGGACGCCTACGCGCCGCTGACCGCCACCCCCTGACGGCCCCCGCCAGGGACCCGGACACCCCCGCCGCCCGGCCGCACCCTCCGGCCGGGCCTTTTCACCCGGCGGCTTCTGACTGAAACTTCAGTCAGAAACCAGACCTCCCGACCGACTCCCGACTCCCGACTTCGACTCCCGAAGGCAGAACGCCCGTGACCACGTACGCACTCCTCACCTCCTACGACTCCCCCCTCGGCTCCCCGGGCCGCACCCGGCCCGCCGAACGCGAACCGCTGCGGGTGGGGCTCGTCCAGATGCGCTGGTACGCCGACCCGGCCGAGCACGACGACCGCCTGCGCGAGGGGGCCGCCCTGGCCGCCGCGCAGGGCGCGAAGGTGGTGTGCCTGCCCGAACTGACGCGCAGCCCCTACTTCTGCAACACCGAGGACCCCATGGCGGACGGCGCCGAGCGGTGGCTGGAGGACGTCGAGTCCGGCCCCACCGTGGCCCTCGCCGCCGAACTGGCCACCGGACTGGGCATCGCCGTGCACGCGTCCCTGTACGAGCGGGCCGGTGACGGCGGGCTCGGCTACAACACCGCCGTGTGCGTGGACGCCGAGGGCAGACTCATCGCCCGCACCCGCAAGAACCACATCCCGGCGTTCCCGGGGTACCGCGAGGACCTGTGCTTCCGCCCCGGCGACAGCGGGTTCCCCGTCATCGCCCACGCCGGCGCCCGGTTCGGCTTCCCCACCTGCTGGGACGAATGGTTCCCGGAGCTGGCTCGCGCCTACTCCCTCGCGGGCGCCGACGTCCTCGTCCACCCCACCGCCATCGGCTCCGAGGTCGACCTGCCCGACTTCGACACCCGGCCCATGTGGGAACACGCGATCAGCGCCAACGGCCTCGCCAACGCCCTCTTCATGATCGTGCCCAACCGCGTGGGCACCGAGGGCCGCTCCACCTTCTACGGCTCCTCGTTCATCTCCGACCCCTACGGCCGCGTCATGCTGCGCGCGCCCCGCGACACCCCGGCCGTGCTCGTCGCCGACCTGGACCTCGACCAGCGCCGGGACTGGCTCGACTTCGGCCTCATGCGCACCCGCCGCCCCGAGATCTACGGCGCCCTCACCGAACGCACCGCCCGGCAGGCGCTCTAGCGACCCGACCCGGTCCGACCCGGTCCGCGGGATCAGGCGACCCGGGCCGCCGGCCGGGCGAGCGGGGTCAGTGCGGCGTACTCCAGGGGGGCGGACGGGTCGATCGACACGTCCAGGGGCGCCGGCTCGGCACCGGAGCGGACCAGGAGGTCGCCGACCGCGGCGATCATCGCACCGTTGTCGGTGCACAGCGTCATCGGCGGGACGCGCAGCTCGATCCCGGCCGAGGCGCACCGCTTCTCCGCCAGGGCGCGGACACGGGAGTTCGCGGCCACTCCCCCGACCACGATCAGCGTCTTCACGTCGTGGGCGCGGCAGGCGGCGAGAGCCTTGCGGGTCAGCACGTCGGCCACGGCCTCCTGGAGGGCGGCCGCGCCGTCGGCGACGGGGACTTCCTCGCCGCGCTGGACGTGCCGTTCGACCCATCGGGCGGCGGCCGTCTTGAGGCCGGAGAAGGAGAACGCGTACGGGTCGTCGCCCGGCCGGGTCAGCGGGCGCGGGAACGCCACGGCCTTCGGGTCGCCGTCCCTGGCGGCCCTGTCGATGGCGGGGCCGCCCGGGTAGGGCAGGCCCATGATCCGGGCGACCTTGTCGAAGCACTCCCCGGCCGCGTCGTCGAGGGTGTCGCCGAGGTGGAGGATCGGGTCGCGGACGAGGTCCCGTACGAGGAGCAGCGAGGTGTGGCCGCCGGAGACGATCAGCACCACGCACGGATCGGGCAGCGGGCCGTGCTCCAGGGTGTCGGCGGCGACGTGCCCGGCCAGGTGGTGGACCCCGTACAGGGGCACCCCGGCCGCGTAGGCCACGGACTTCGCCCCGGCCAGCCCCACCTGGAGAGCCCCGGACAGCCCGGGGCCGGTGGTGACCGCGACGGCGTCGATCTGGCCGATCCGCAGCCCGGCCCGGTCGAGGGCCTGCCGGACCACCGGGTTGAAGGAGTGCAGGTGGGCCCGGGCGGCGATCTCCGGCACCACACCGCCGAAGCGGGCGTGTTCGTCCATGCTCGTCGCGACGACGTGGGCGAGCAGTCTGCCGTCCTGCACGATGCCCGCCCCGGTCTCGTCGCACGACGACTCGATCCCCAGAACCACCGGTCCGCCCACGGCGCCCACTCCTTTTGCACGTCATCAACACCTGCAATATATGTGCAACAAGGAGTGCCGTGCCCCGCCCGCCCTGCCCCGCCCGTCAGGAGATGAGTGAACGGCCCGTGGGCGCCAGGCGCAGTGTCCGGGGGCGTGACGTCTGCTCCCGCTCGATGCCCGGCAGGACCTCGCCCCTCGCGACGGGATGCGCACGCAGGGCGGTCAGGTGCCGGCGGTGGGCCTCTTCGTCGGGATGGGAGGTGAGGACCACCACTGCGTTCTCCCCCGTGCGGACCGGAAGCCGGGGGAAGGTGTTGGGTGCCGTCTCGGTGGCGTACGCGGCGATCGGTGCCGCTCCCGTGCTGCGGAGCAGCGGCAGGAGGCCGTCCCTGACCAGCGCGGTCCCGTCGGCCCGTGCCGGCGGGAAGGACCACACCGTGGCGGTCACGAAGCGCCCGGGGGCCGGTGTGCCGGGTCGGGGCCTGGTGGACGGGGCGGCGTGGAAGCCGCTGTCGTGCGTCAGGGGGCGCAGGAGGAGGACATCGTCGGAGTCGGTCATGGTGGCGTTGGCGCGGGCGCGGTGCCGTGCCCAGACGGGGCCGCCGTAGAAGGCCGTGAGCGCGTCGTGCCGCGAGGCCATGTCGGGGAACCCGCGCAGCCAGACGAAGCGGTCCGGGGCGTCGAGGTCGCGGAACTGGCCGAGGACGGCCATCCCCGCCTCCTCCTGCGGCTCGACCAGCTCCCGGTCGAAGAGTTCGACGAGGTCGTCCCTCCGGCCGGGGCGCAGCGTGTACTGCCGGAGCTCGATCACGGTGAGAGGGCGGGCCGGGTCGATGGGTGGCACGACGAGCTCCTGTTCTGCTCTGCTGCGTTCTGTCGCGTCGGGTCCACTGACGGTAGGCCGCGGGTGTGCCAGGTGCTGTCAGGGTTTCCGCGGAGAATGGGCGCATGTCTGCCGGTCGCCTGCTGTCCGTCCTGCTGTTGTTGCAATCCCGTGGCCGCATGTCCGCCCGGGCGATCGCCGAGGAGCTGGGCGTGTCCGTGCGGACGGCCTACCGCGATGTGGAACGGCTGCAGGGCGCCGGGGTACCGGTCTGTGCGGAGCCCGGGCGCGGGGGCGGTTACCGGCTGCTCGACGGCTATCGCACCCGCCTGACCGGGATGACCGAGGGCGAGGCGCGGGCGCTGCTCTTCGCCGGGCTGCCGGACGCGGCCGCCGACCTGGGGCTGGCGGAGGAGGTGTCGGCGGCGCGGCTGAAGCTGCTGGCCGCGCTGCCGGCCGGGGCGCGGGAGGAGGCGGCGCGGACCGCGACGGTGTTCCACGTGGACGCCCCGGGCTGGTACCGGGAGCCCGAGCGGACCCCGTACCTGCCGCTGTTCGTCGACGCGACGCTCACGCAGCGGGTCGTGGAGGCGCGCTACCGGCGCTGGCGCGCACCGCAGGAGGTGTCCCGCCGCCTCCGGCCCTACGGCATGGTCCTCAAGTCCGGCGTCTGGTACGTCGTGGCCGCCTCGGAGAACGGAACGGCGGCGACCTACCGGGTCGCCCAGGTCCTCGACGCGACGATGGGCGACGAGCGGTTCGACCGGCCACGAGACTTCGAGCTGGGCGCGTACTGGGCGTCCTACCTCGCGGACTTCGAGGCGCGCCGCTGCACGGGCACGGCCACCATCCGCCTTTCCCCGCGAGGACGCCGGCGCCTGCCCGACAACGTCGCGCCGCAGGTGGTGCGGGCGGTCGACGCCACCGCGACCGCCGTCGGCGAAGACGGATGGGTGGAGGCGGTCGTACCGACGGAGAGCACCGCGCACGCATGCGGTGAATGGCTGCGGCTCGGCGCGGACGTGGAGGTCGTCGCACCCGCCGAACTGCGCCGGGCCATGGCCGACACGGTGGGCGCGCTCGCCCGGGCGTACGGGGTCACCGGCCGCGCATGACCCGTCGGCCGAGGAGGTCAGGCGCGCCGCGGCCGACGGCCCGGCCCTCGAACACGGGTCAAGGGCGGGGGCGCCTTCATCCGGACGGGGATTCGGCGACGAGCCGGAATCGGGTGCGGCTACCGTGGAACGCGGGCAGGGGGTCGTACCAGTCGGAGACACCCTGCCGTTCGGTGGGGGACGGCCCCGAACCGTACCCCGGTCACGTGGCCCCGGCAGCAGGCCGGGGCTGCGGAACCACGGCCGCGCGGCCGCGCCGCCGGGAACGGTGCCGCGGGCCTGGCGCGTGTCATCCTGTGGGCATGACGTCCGACGTCACGGCCGCCGTGTGGGCGGCGCGGCAGGTCGCCCGGGTCCGCGACGACCCCGCCGGGCGGACGGCCCTGATGAGGCGCTGCTACTCGGGCCCGTTCGGCAAGGCACCCCGGCACCTGCCGTTCCGCCGGGCCGCGATGTCGTTCATGGGCTGGCAGCTACGGCGGGGCGTCCTGCGGCCCCCGTCGGGCGACCGGCCCGGCAGTGAGTGGTGGCGTGCGGTGAACGAGCGCATCCTCCGCGACGGCTGCGAGGCGGTGGCCCTGAGCGGGGGGCTGCGCGGACCGGCGTCCTCGCCCGCGGTCGGCCTCTGGCGGTCGTTCGCCGACCACCCCACCGCCCGGGCCTGGTACCGGGCGCACAACGGGAGCGTGGTCGCCGCGTACCTCGACAACCGCGGCCTCGCGGAGGCGGAGAACGAGGTCGAGCGGTTCTTCATGAACGTCGTCCTCTGCCGCGTGCTCTACGCCCACACCCTCGTCGCCGCGCCCCGCATCTCGCTCGGCCCGCTGCGTCCGCTCGCGCCGTTCCTCGGTGATCCGAGGCTCGGCATGACCGGGATCTTCCTGCAGCTGTCGCGTGTGCTCCCCGACGAGTACCCGCTCCGCGGCACGGTGCAGTCCCACCTCGACCGGGAGATCGGCTTCGGCCGCCTCCTCGATTTCGGGATGATCGTTCCGCGCCTGCAACAGCTCTACGAGTGGTCGGCCCACGAGCTCTCGGAGCCGGGCCTGCTCGGCTGCGTCCGCGACGGGGCCCCGATCTACGCCTGGCCGTACGAGGACCGGCGCGTCTGGCAGCCTCCGCGCTCGGCCGCACTCCGGCTCATCCACCGGACGCTGCCGCCGGCGGCCGCCGATCATGCCGGGCGGGCCGGACGAAACGGACCGGGTGGCGCCATGCGTCCGCCGGGTCCGTGATCCTTGGGGCATGCGTGCCGCCCGCCTGATCCGCATGGCCCTCCTCGTCCAGTCGAACCCCGGCCTGACCGCGGCCGCCCTCGCCCGCGAACTGGACGTCTCCGAGCGGACGGTGATCCGCGACGCCCAGGCCCTGCAGGAGGCCGGCGTCCCCGTCCGGTCGGAGCGCGGCCGCACCGGCGGCTACCACCTGGCGCCCGGCTACCGGACCCGGCTCACCACCCTGCGCCCGTCCGAGGCGGAGACCCTGTTCCTGTCCGGGCTGCCGTCGGCGCTGCGGGACCTGGGGCTGTCGGACGCGGCGGACACCGCCCGGCTGAAGCTGACGGCCACTCTGCTGCCGTCCGTGCGCGCGGCCGCCGAGGCGTCGGTACGCCGCTTCCACCTCGACGCCCCGGCGTGGTTCCGCGAGCCCTCGGCGCCCGAGCTGCTGCCGGAACTGGCCCGCGCGGTGTGGTCGGACCGGATCGTCGAGCTGTCCTACGCGCGGCCGGGCCGGGACGGCTCGCCGGCTTCCGCGGTGTCCCGGGTGGTGGAGCCGTACGGCCTCGTCCTGAAGGCGGGCACCTGGTACGCCGTGGCCCGCCTGCGCGACCGGGCCGATGACACGGCCGGGAAGGGGGGCGAGCCGGGCGGCGGCTGGCGCACGTACCGCGTCGACCGCGTCACGGCCCTGGCACCCGCCCCCGGCGGCCAGGACGTGTTCGTGCGCGACGCGCACTTCGACCTGGCCGCGCACTGGGAGGAGCGCTCGTACGAGTTCGCCCGCGCCCTGCTGCGCACCACCGTCACGGTGCGGCTGACCGCATGGGGGCTGGACCGGCTGCCGTCCGTGGTGGACGGAGCCGCCGTCGAGGACGCGCTGGCGTCCGCCGGCCCCCCGGACGACGGCGGCCTGGTCACCCTCGCCCTGCCCGCGGAGTCCGAGGACGTCGCCTACGACCAGCTGGCCCGGCTCGGCGCGGACGTCGAAGTGCTCGCCCCGGCCTCCCTGCGCACCCGCTTCCGTGAGCGTGCAGGGGCCCTGGCCGCCCTCTACCGGCCGGAGGCGAAGGAGGCGGCGCCGGGCGCGGCGCCCGGGGAGGCGCCGGGCGCGGAGGGTCAGCGGTAGTCCTCGGGGGAGACCTCCTCGCCGCCGTGGGCGGCGGCCTCGAAGTACGCCCAGGCATCGGGGCGGCTGCCGTCCACGTCCCGTACCCCGTACGCCCTCGCGAGTTCGGCGCTGCAGGCGGACTTGCCGTTCCAGCGGGCGGCCCGGCCTGGATCGGCGGCCAGCGCGGCGACCCCGCGGGCCAGGTACTGCGGGGACTCGGCGACGGCGAAGGCCGGCTCCTGGGCGATCGCGTCGCGCCAGTTCTCCTCGCTCACCCCGAAGTGCGCGAGCATCTGCTCGGAGCGCAGGAAGCCCGGCGAGACGGCGACGGCCGTGCCCCCGTACTCCGCCAGCTCCTGGCCCAGTCCGAACGCGAGCCGGATCGGTGCGGTCTTGGCCAGGTCGTAGTACATGTTCTCGCGGTAGCGGCGGTTGGAGTGCGCCGTGCCGTCGGTGACCTCCACGTACAGGGGCGCGTCCGAACGGATCAGCAGGGGCAGGAGCAGCGCCGCGGTGATCACGTGCGAGCGCACGCCGAGTTCGAGGATGCGCAGGCCGTCGGCGAGGGGGGTCTCCCAGCTCTTCTTCCCGAAGACGGAGCCGACGAGGAGGTGCTCGCCGCCCCACAGGTCGTTGACGAGCACGTCGAGCCGTCCCTGTTCCCGGTCGATCCGGTCGGCGAGGGCGCGTACCCGTTCCCCGTCGAGGTGGTCGGTGGGCACCGCGATGCCGGTGCCGCCCGCTGCGGTGACCAACTCGGCGCTCTCCTCGATGGTTTCGGTCGTCCGGCCGACCTCGCTGACCCGGGTCCGGGTGGTGCGGCCGGTGACGTACACGGTGGCGCCGGCCCGGCCGAGCTCGACGGCCTGGGCGCGGCCGGCACCGCGGGTCGCTCCCGCCACCAGCGCGATCCGATCGGCGAGCGGACGCCGCGGGTGGCCGGGGGCCGTGTTCCGGATGGTCTTGTTCTCATGGCTCATCCACCCATCGTCCGAGCCAGAACCGACAGATCCTGTCACCTTTTCCCGCACCCACCGGAGAAGACGTAAGAACTTCGTCATCAGGCCGGTCATGGCACCACGGGCCTGCGCCGCGTTGAATTGCGGTGAACGGGCCGGCGAGCGGACCGGTGAGGAAGTGGGGATGCAGTGGCGGATACGAAGCGGCGCGGTCGGACGTGGCTCGGAGCGCTGATCGCGGGGGTGGTGGTGCTGGTGCTGGGCATGGGCTCGTACTGGTTCCAGCCGTGGAAGCTGTGGCGGGACGACACCGTCAGCGAGGCGCTGCCGAGCGCGGCCTCCCCGCAGCAGCCCTCCGCGGGCGGTGCGGCTTCCGGTGCCCCGGCCGCCGGCCCGCAGACCCTCGCCCAGGGCACGCTGATCAGCCATGAGCACACCACGACGGGGACGGCGAGGCTGATCCGCCTCGCCGACGGATCGCAGACCCTGCGCCTGGAGAACCTCGACACCAGCAACGGCCCTGATCTGCGCGTCTGGTTGACCGATGCACCGGTGAAGGAGGGCGTCGCCGGATGGCGCGTCTTCGACGACGGCAAGTACGTGAGCCTGGGCAAGCTCAAGGGCAACAAGGGCGACCAGAACTACGAGATCCCGGCCGACGTGAACCTGTCCGACTACAGCAGCGTCACCATCTGGTGCGACCGCTTCGATGTCTCCTTCGGCGCGGCGACCCTCAGCTGACCTCGGCACGACGAGCCGGCCATCGGCCGGGTCTACGGGAAGGCGCCCTTCCGCCTGTCACGAAACGGTCATCATTCGGTCTCGTTCCGACATTAATGGTCGGGAAGCATTCCGCTGGAGAACGTCAGTCCAGCAAAGGACCCACCGATGCTCCGTTCCCGCCGAGCCGCAGCCAGGGCGCCGCGCGCGTGACCCACCGCAAACCGAAGCCGACGCCGAAACGGCGGGCCGTGTCGCGCCGCGACGCGATGGTCTGCGCCAGCAGCGGACTCATCGCCACCGCCTTCGGCGTCGTCGCCGACTTCGGCGGGGGTGCCGGCATCATCCCGGACCCCGGACCCGGGCCGTTGGAGGCGGAGGACGAGGGCGGGACGGGGCCGTCGCCCGTCGAGGCGGCTTCCGTGCCCGCGCAGCCGTGGATGCCGGACGCGGCCCTCAAGCCCCTGTCGGTGAACTTCACTCCGGGCGGGCTCCGGGAGGTGCGGGGTCTGGTCCTGCATGTGCAGGAGGGCGAGAACTCACTCCACGACCGCTTCAGCGACCCGGCCGTGAGGTCCTCCGCGCACTTCTGGGTCTCGCAGTCCGGCGAGATCGAACAGTACGTCTCCGCGCACGACCGGGCCTGGGCCCAGGGCACCGGCAACCCGTCGTGGCTCTCGGTGGAGACCTCGGGGTTCGCGAGCCGGCCGCTCACCGCGCAGCAGGTGGACGCCGTGGCCCGCATCTACGCCTGGGGCATGGCCCAGCACGGCTGGCCCCTGGCCCCCGCCCCCACCCCGCTGGGCCGGGGCCTGGGCATCCACAGCATGGGCGGCCGGGCCTGGGGCGGCCACGCGTGCCCCGGCCCCCTCCGCTCCGCCCAGACGGGAGAAATCCTCACCGCGGCCCGCGGCAGGTACCCCCGCTGAGGGGGTCCCCCCGCCGGCCACGGACGGGCGATGTCACTGGATCAGGTCGGAGTGCGGGTGTTCCGGGGACTCCGGGCAGACGTAGAGCTGCAGGTGATTGCCCCCTGAAATCTGCACCCGGGGCGAATTCTCCACGCCGGAGCCGGCGACCGCGGCGATGTCCCGGTCCTCGTACGGGACCCAGCTGAGTCGGCGGGAATGCCACTCCTTCGAGGCGATGGTGAGCAACGGGGTCATTTCCGCATCGCAGACGGCGCAGTTCTGGACAATCGGATCGGTCAGACCCCACGGGGTCCAGCCGCCGGCCTTCCAGCCGGGGGCAAGGGACAGTTCGTGCTTGTAGAACGCGGCTCCGGACTCCTGCCCGCCGTTCCAGTCCTCCAGCTGCTGCTGCAACTCCTTCCCCAGTTGCAGCGAATGCGGGAATTCCGTGACTTCTTCCGGCGCGATGACGCACCGCTCCGGCACGTACTCGTCGTACTCCACGGCGGCCGTCACGGGCGGCACCGCGAGCAGGTCGGTGACCTCGGCAGCCGATCGCCAGAACAGCCTGGTCGGCGGCTTGTAATCCGGCTCGTGCTCGAACGGGCACCACAGGAGCTGGAGAACGTCGGCCTGCCCCGGCGGCCGCAGCAGGGGCACGTCGCGCACGTACAACTGGGCCACGGGCAGCATGGCGTTCGGGCCCTCCCGCCATTCGTCGAGCTCACTGTCGTACCACTCGTGCAGCTCGTCGCAGTGCGGCCAGGGCTCGCCGGCGGGCCACAGCAGTGGCCCGCCGACCGAGCTGTCCAGCGGTGTCGGCGAACCGGGGCGGGGATGCAACCGGATCGCCGGGCGCGCCAGCGGGGCCAGTTGAGGAAGGACCGCGGTCACGTCGATGGGTCGCGGCGGAGTGGTACGTCTCATTCTGGCTCCCGTTGGTGCATGCTGGACGGAACTAGTTTCCGAGATTCAGCAGTCCGGTTTTGCCCTGGGTGTTGTCGATGTAGACATCGGGGAACAGCGGCTGCGACTTCCCGTCCGACCGCTCGACCCTGGCGCTCATCAGAACCCGGTGGGGAATCGTGCTGGTGCTGTCGCGGTACTCGGGCGTCACCTGGTAGAAGACAGCGTCGTTCGGTCCCAGGATGCCTCCGTCCTTCACCGCCTTCACCGCATTCTGCGCCAAGGCCTCGTAGGTCCGCATGCTGGGCGTTCCGGTGTTCATTCCCACCTGCCAGCAGGGGACGAGATTGGCCGGCCCGCCGTCGTTCTTCTCGCCGGTTCCTCCGAGGATGTGGGCGATCAGGTGGCAGCGTGCGAGGCCGGCCGTCTGGCGGTTGGCCGTGCGGAACCACGCGGCGTCCCCCCAGCCGGTGATGTCCCCCTCGGCGTGGGTTCCTTCGACCGTGTTCGTGCCCAGACAGGCCTGTGCGGCGGACGCCCGGAGACCGGGCGGACCCTGGGGCGTGGTGTTCTTGTCGGTGTGCGGGACCGGTTCGGTGGTGTTCTTGACCCACCCGTTGCCGGACCTGAACGCTCCGGCCGGAAGGGTCTGCCGGCAGACCGCCTTCGGCTCGACGATCGAACCGGACACCTCCAGCTTGAACTGCTCGCCGTCCACCACTCGCTGGTTGGCGAACTCCTCGGAGAGCCGGCTCTGAGCCGCCTGCCGGTCCGCGAGCGGGACGTGGGAGCGGGCACAAGGTCCGCCCGTACCACCGTCCAGCACGTCCACGACCCATCCGCCGCTGGTGCTGTGGCGGGGCAGGAGTTCGGTGCACTGAGCGCCGTCGACTCCTCCTTCGCGGCTCTCCCCGAAGGGGAACTCCCCGCAGCTGTCGCCGGGGACGATGTCCGTCCGGGCCTGGAAGGTTCCACAGGTCTTGGCCGACCGGTCGGCAACGCCGTCCTTCGCCCGCGTCAGCGGCTTGGCGCTCCCCCAGCCGGCGAGGTTGTTCTGGGCCCACAAGTAGCCGGCCGCAGCGGCCCCCGCACCCGAAGGGCTGGGCTGGTCGCTCATCTTGACGACGGGCATCTGGCTGGGCACGACACAGCCGGGCTCGGGCGTGCCGACGGAGTTGTCGCAGCGGATCTTCTCCGGGTTGCCCCAGGAGGCGTTCGGGTCCGTGATCTGGGCGCCCGGCATCGTCACGTACATGAGGTACGACGTCGTGAAGTCGACCGCGGTGCCGGCCGCCGGAGTGGACTCGTAGGACACGTCGCCGCTGATGAGCTGGTCCTTGACCACTTTCTTGCCCGTCCACGGGGCAGCCTTGGTGACCGTGCAGCCGGCCGAGCAGGCGGCCCTGAACTTCACGTTCAGGGCCGTGACCGCGCCGGTCGCACCGGTCATGGTCACCGCGACCTTCTCCTTCCACGTGGTGCCCTGGGCGGGCAGGACGGAGCTGCTCGATACGTTGAGCGTGCCGGTGCCGACCACGGCGCCGTTGGTGTCCTTGAGCGTGTAGAGCACGGTCAGGCTGTGCACGCAGTACGCGAAGCGGCTGTACCACCACGTCCCGCCGGCCACGGCGCAGCTGCCCGTGTCGGCCGCCGCAGCGGGCGCGGCGGCCGGCGGCGCGGCGGCGCGGGGCTTGCGCACGGCCGCCGCCAACGGTGTGGCGATCGTGGTGACGCACGCCTGCACGGCGCCCGCCTCGCGCTCACGGGAACCGGCGGGCGTGGGCTCGCACTCCGCCTTGGTGCTCACCGTGGCCGGACGGGTGCTGCCGGGACCGGCCGTGTCCGGGGACGACCCCGGCGTCCCGATGACGCCGGCGCTCGCGGACACGGTGGTGGGCGCAGGAGCCTGGGCCGCTCGGCCGTCGGCGGCGGCGGTGCCCGTGGTGGTGGCGGTGAGGCTCAGTACGAGGAGGAGACCGGGAAGTATCCGTCTCCTGCGTGATGTTGACATGGCTGCTTTCGGTGAGGAGTGGGGCATCAAGGGGAAAGGCGCACGCCGAAACGATTCAGCTGTTGGGCGTGCGTGCCCCGCCCCATGGCCGTGGGCCGGGGGCGGAGCGGGCTGGGGGACAGGGGAGGACTGACCTGACGCGCCGCCAGGTCAGTCGGGCGGCTGCACTGTCAGGCAACGAGGTCGTAGAGCACCCTGGAGGCCGCACCGGCCGCCTTCTCCACCGTGCGCACGACCGGCTTGGCCACCTTGGTGGCGACCCGTCCGCCGCCGCGGGTGACCAGCCCCAGCGCCGCGCGGCCGGCGGACGAGGCGAATTCGCCGCTGCTGAAGCCGTATTCGATTCCGCTGGCGATGGCGCTGACTCCGGCCGCGACGACGGAGACGCCGAAGCAGACCGCGGCGATGCTGCCGAGAACGGGTGCCGCCGGGAAGAACACGCAGGAGACGGCGAAGCCCGCCGCGAGGAGCCCTGCGGCCACGCTCACCTTGTCGGCGGTGTCGGCCCACCACTTGGCGTCGTTCCACCATTCGTCCTTGCCGGGCTGGCTCCCCTTGGGATTGACCGTGTCGTTCTGCGACGTGTCGGAGGGGTTGCGCTGGGCGTCCCGGTCCTTCTGCGCCTGCTCGGCGGCCAGACGCGCGGCTTCCTGCACCTCCGCCGTCCGCTTGTCGGCGGCGATCTGGCGCGCCTGGGCGGCGGCTGTGGCGGCGGTCCTGGCGTCCTGCCCCGCGGCGAGCGCGGACTGGTGGGCATTGGCGGCGGAGGCCTGGGCGCTGTACGACGAGGCCAGTGCGCTGCGGGCCGCGTCGACGGCGCGGTTGGCGGAGTGGTTGGCCGCGCGGGACGCGCTCTGGGCGGTGGCGGCGGCGTCCTTGGCCCTGTTCGCCGAATTCTGGGCGTCGGCGGCCGACTTGTCCGCCGCGTCCGCGTGCTGGCGGGCCTTGAGGGCGAAGTCATCGGCCAGTTGCGCCGATGCCACTGCCTTGTCGGCCCATTCCTGCGCCTTCTGGCCCGCGTTCCGGGCGTCCGCCGCGACCTTGGAAGCGAGTGCCGCGTCCTTCTGTGCCTCATGGGCGATCTTGGATGCCGCGGCGATGGTCGCCTGCATGGCGGCGGCGTGACTGAGGGAGTCGTAGTCGAGCTGGGCGGCCTTGTGCTGGACGGCCTCCACGAAGCGTCGGCGCAGCCATGCCGGTCCCTGCATGGCCACCTCGCCGTACGCCTTGGAGTACTCGCCACCACTGGTGATGATCTTGAGGGTCCGGACGGCGTCGTCCTCTTCGACAGCCTTGGGCAGGTCCTCGTCGAAGAACTTCTGGAGGGCCTCCGGCGTGTTCTTGTTGAGCGCGTCGTTGGCGGCCTTGGTGACGGATGCGCCGGGCTTCTCGTGCAGGATCTTGAGGATGTTGATCCTGTTGTCCTCGGCGCGCGACCTGATGACACCACTGGTGTTGAAGTCCCCTTGTGCGGGGGTGCCGCCGGCGAGGGCCTGCATCGCCGCCTTCGCGACGGCCGGCTCGGAGACCTGAGCGATGAAGAGGATGGTCTCTCGGTCGTCCTGGGACTCGGCGAGCTGCCGGTCGAGGTCGATCCAGGAGTGCACGTCGTAGTCGGAGCCGGCGAGTGCGAAGCGGGCGGCCTGGCGGCTCCAGCTACCCTTCGAGTCCAGCAGTGCGATGGCCGCCTGGCGGCCGAGGGCGGCGGCGGCGGTGAGGTCCTCGTTCCCGAGGGCCTCCTCCGCCTTGGCTATCAGGTCCTTGGTGGCCTGGGCGGTCTGCTGTGCCTGAGTGCGCTTGTTCAGCGTGGCCGCACGTTCGCTCTTGTCCAGGAGGGCGAGCTGCGCGGCCTCCTTCATGCCCTGCAGCTTGTCGGCCGTCAGCATGGCCGTCTCGGCGGCGCGGGCGTTCTTCTCCACATCGATCGCGTCGGCGACGGCCTGCGTCGCAAGGTTGGCCGCCTTGACCGCCTCGTCGGCGTGGGCGGTGGACTTGTTCGCGAAGTCGATGGCCTGGCCGGCGTACTTGACGGCCTCTTCCGCGGCGTCGGCCGCCTTCTCGGCGTGTCGGGCGGCCGACTTGGCCGCCGTGTTCGCCTTGCGTGCGGCCTGCGCGGCGGTCGAGGCCAGGGCCTGGGCCGTGGAGGCGGCGTTGGTCGCCTGGTTGGCGGCGCTGGAAGCGATCTCGGCCTGGCGCTTGGCCTCGGCCGCCTCGCCCTGGGCGGCGCCGGAGGCGGCGGCAGCCTGGGCGGAGGCCTTGGCGGCGGCCGCGGCGTTGCGTGCCGCACCCGCGGCGGCCACACCGGCGTTCGCGGACTGCTCGGACGCGACGGCCGCGTCGTCGGCCGCCTTCGCCGCGGAGTTCGCCTTCGCGGCGGCATCCCGGGCGGCGACGGCGGCGTTCTTCGCCTCATTGGTCTTCGACGCGTCCTTCGACGCGGCGATCGCGGCGTTGTAGGCGCGAGTGGCCGCGGAGCCGGCGGCGGCAGCGGCCTGTGAGGCGGCCGTGGCCGCCCAGGACGCCCGCTGCGAAGCCTCGACCGCTGCGGAGGAGGCACGGATGGCCGTCCGGGCGGCTGACGCGGCTCCGCTCGCGGCGGTGGCGGCCTCACGGGCCGCTTCGGCGGACCGCCGGACGTCGTCCCTCGCCTTCTCGGCCTCGGCCGCAGCCGTCTCGGCCTTCTCCTTGGCCTTGCTCGCGGCCGTCGTCGCGCGCTCGGAGGCCTCGACGGCGAGGTCGGTCTGTTCCCGGGCACGCGCGCTCTCACGCTCGACGATGGCGACCAACTGCCCGATGGTGGCGGCCTCCTGGTCACGGGCCCGTGCGATGTGCTGGCCGGTGTCGAGGTACCACTGCACGTCGTCCGCGTTCCCGCTCAGGGCCCGGTTCGCGTACTTCTTCAGCTCCGGGCCGGCCGTGGCGAGGCTGCGGACAATCTCGACCCGCTTGTCCTCCAGCCTGGCGTCGTACTGGCCGGCGAGCAGGAACTGCTCCAGCGCCTGGTCCGTGCCGGCGCTCAGCGCGGCGTTGCCGTCACGCTTGACGCTCTTTCCCCCATTGGCCATGACGCTGAGCGTCGAGACCCGCATGTCCTCCGTGACCGAGGCGCGGAAGCCTTCCTTGACGAACGCGGATATCGCCTCGTCCCCGCCCCCGAGGGCGGCGCCCGCGTCCCTTCGGACGCCCTGGCCTCCGAAGCCCAGGTACGTGAAGGCGGTGACCCGGTTGTCGATGCGCGTGGCCTTCGGCAACTGCTCGGCGAGGAAGGTCGTGATCTCCTGGTCGGTGCCGCCGAGGGCGTAGGCGGCCGCCTCCTTGACCGAACGGCCGCCCAGAATCCACGCCTTGACGGCCCTGGCCCGGTCCGTGTCCGGAAGCGCCAGCGCGTCGCCGGGCGCGCCGCCGGAGGCGGCCGCGCCCGCCCGGGGGGCTGCCCGGACCGGCGTGACGGACAGCCAGGGCGTCGAGACAACGGCCGCGCTCGCCGCGACGGCGGTGGTGAAGCGACGCCGACTCCAGAATGTTTCCTGCACAGAAGAACCTCTCTGACTTTATTCCCCGCAGAAGCCGAGGCGATAGCCCGCCCAAGATTCTTCATCGGGCGGCGATGACCCGACCATATGCAGCACACACGCCCGGAACACGCCCGGCTCGAACCCGAACGGCACCGTGGATGAAAAATGGCCGGATCTCGACCACGAATTTTCGAGAAATCGTCACAACCATTCCACGGAGTGGCGCAAGTCACGTCACCAGGGGCAGTCATGTCCCGTTATGGGGCTTATATCCCATTGGCTGGACGATGAATGTCTTGGTTTCATTCAGAAGATCGTCAGCCACTGACGCGCCCTCGAATCAGCTGCGTTTCGAGTGCGCCGATCAGTCATGCCCGGGGATAGCCGCAATTACATGCGCACCCGCACTCGGGCTCCGCATTTTTTCTGGCGGCGCACTCAAGTGCGCTCGCGAAACGACGTTGGACCGACATTAAGGACGGCAATGAAGGCACGTAGCGCAATCCTGCGGATCGCCGGTGCGGCTCTGACAGCCGGGGCACTGACCTGGGCCTTTGTAGGTGGAGTGACCGGCGGGGCCGGAACGGAGAGCCTCGCGACGCAGTCGATCGCCGATGAGGGTCCGGGTTACGCCGTCGAGGACTTCTCCTACCCGAACGCCGACAAAATCCTTGCCGAGCAGAAGATCAAGCTCAAGAGCGGGAACGGCCATATCCTCCTTGCGGAATGCACCGGCGCACCCGAACTGATGGAGGTATTCCCCCTCAAGAACGAGAAGGTCTGCTTCCGCGTCACCGGGGACGTCGGCTACCTGAGCCTGGAAATCCCGTCCGTCTTCGGAGTGAAGGGAAACAACTACGCGGCGCAGGTCGAGATGTCCACCGGCACCGAGCAGAAGACGTTCACCGTCGACAAGAATGCGTGGACGGCCGTCGGCCAGACCGCGGACGAGCAGGGCCGCGATTTCATGCTTCTGGAGATCAGGACTTCCAAGTAGCCGACATCGGGGAAAACAACTTTCATGCGTCGGCACCCCTTCCGACGACATCGGCAATCTTTCCTACTCCGAAAGAAGACCATGCCTGAAACTCGTCCCCTCCCCACGCGGACGACCGGTCTGCTCATGACGGCCACCGCCGTCGCGGCGGGCCTCGTGTCGGCGGCACCTGCCCAGGCCGTCACGGGTCCCGAAGCACCCGCCGGCCGGTACGCCTTCACCGCAGCCCTCGTCGTCGGCGACGAGACCAGCAGCCGGGGCTGCAGCGCGGTCCTGGTCGACCCTCGGTGGGTCCTGACGGCCGCCAGCTGCCTGGCGCCCACTCCCGGCAGCCCTGTCGCGGCCGGGAAGCCCGCGCGCAAGACCACCGCCACATTCGCCGGGCAGGCCCGCGACGTCGTGGAGGTCTCCGCGAGCGCCGCCGATCGCGACCTCGTCCTGGGCCGACTGGACTCTCCCGTCACCGACATCGTTCCGGTCAAGCCCGCCGCCACCGCTCCCGCGGCCGGTGTCGAGCTGACCGCGGCGGGCTTCGGGCGCACGAGGACGGAGTGGGTGCCGGGCAAGCTGCACACCGGCACGTTCACCGCGAACTCCTCCGACGCGACCAGCCTCTCGATCACCGGCAAGGGCGCGGACGCCCTCTGCAAGGGCGACACCGGAGGCCCCCTCCTCAACGCCGCCGGTGAGCTCGTGGCCATCAACAGCCGCTCCTGGCAGGGCGGCTGCCTCGGAACCCCCGCGACCGAGACCCGTACCGGCGCCACAGCCGCCCGTACCGACGACCTCGCGGCGTGGATCGGGTCGGTCACCGCCCCGCGCACCGGCGACCAGGTGTCCCTGCTGGCCGGTGGCGGCGGAGCGATGTGGTCCCAGTTCGGGGACCTCGGCCACGGGGAGTACGGCCAGTCCTGGGCGAAGGTCGACGGCAAGGAAGTGTCCCGCGTGGCGACCGTCCGCGACGGCGACACGGTGCGTGCCTACGCGATCGTCGACGGACGGGTCTACGGCCAGGACCTGCACCTGGCGGCGAACGGCAGGTGGTCCGGCTGGGCCGAGGTGCCCGGTGGCGCCGCCGGCGCGAAGGACATCGCCGCCTCCCTGGTGGGCTCCAGCGTCCACGTCCAGATCGTCGGCGCCGGCGGCAACCTCCACTCGCAGGTCGCCGACTACCGGGCCGGCCGCTGGAACGACCGGTGGGAGGCCGTCGGAGCATCCGGGCTGACCCGTGTCACCAGCGCGCCCGCCGGTCCCATCGTCCGCGTCCAAGCCGTCGCCGACGGGCGCGTCTACGGTCGCGACTTCGACACCCGCAACAGCAGGTGGACGTCCTGGGGCGAGATACCCGGTGGCGCGGGCGGCGTCAAGGACATCGCCTCCAGCATGGTCGGCAACAACGTCCAGGTGCAGATCATCGGCGGTGACGGTGCCCTGTGGACCCAGTTCGGCAACTACGACGCCGGCCGCTGGAACGACGCATGGAGCAGGGTCGGCGGCGCCGGCCTGACGAACATCACCAGCGCGCCTTCGGGCAACGGCGTCGAGCTCTACGCGACCGACGCCGCGGGCAGGGTCGACAACGCCCGGCTCGACACGGGCACCGGTACCTGGAGCGCGTTCCGGAAAGTCAGGGGCGGCATCTCCGGCGCCGGCGACGTGTCCGCCGCGATCCTGGCCGCACCCTCCAAGGTGACGCTGGCCGCGACCGCGAACAACGCACTGGCCGTTCAGACCGGCACCCTGGCCACCGGCGCCTTCGGGGCCGGGTGGAACAACGTCGACGGTCTCCCGATCACCAACCTCACCAGCGTCGACACCGGAAGCACGATCCGCTACGTCGGCGTGGCCGGAGGCCGGGTCTACGACCGCGAGTACAACCCGACCACCAACGTCTGGGGCAGCTGGACCGAGGTGCCGGGCGGCGCCGCAGGTGTCAAGGACATCTCCGCCGCCATGATCGACAACGTGCTGTACGTGCAGATCGTGGGTTCCAACGGCGACCTCCACACGCAGGTCGGCAACTACAACTCCGGCCGCTGGAACGCCAACTGGGCCGCCGTTCCGGGATTCACCGGTCTGACCAGCCTCACCTCCGTCAAGGCCGGCCCCTACGTCCGCCTCTACGGCATCGCCGGCGGCAAGGTCTACGGCCGTGACCTCGACACCCGCAACAACACCTGGAACAACTGGGGCGACATCCCCGGCGGGATCACCGGAGCCAAGGACATCACGGTCTCCCGCGTCGGGGCCACGGTGCAGATCCAGGTCATCGGCTCCGACGGCGCCCTCTACAGCCAGGCGGGCGACTACCTCGCCGGCGCCTTCAAGCCGTCCTGGACCAAGGTCGGCGGCACGGGACTGACCCGCCTCTCCAGCGCCTCCGCCGCCGGCAACGTCAACGTCTACGCGATCGGCGCCGCCGGCAAGGTCCAGAGCACGACCCTCGACACCACCCTGGGCAAGTGGACCGCCTGGCGCCAGGTTCCCGGCACTGTCGCCACGCCGGCCGACCTCACCGCCACCACCACCCGGTAACACCCCGACCCCTGCATCGCCGACCCGTCCGCGCCGCGGCCCTCTCCCCCGGCGCGGACGGGACGCAGCCCCACACCATAAGGATCGACATGCCCGCAAACGGTTCACGCGTCGCGTGGGCTGCCACGCTGATCGCCACCTCGGTGGGAACCGGCCTTCTCGCCGCAAGTCCCGCCCTCGCCCTCAACGGGAGCGACGCCCCCGGCACCGGCCACGCCTTCACGGCGAAGCTCAACATCGGTGACAGAGCATCCTGTTCAGGCGCCCTGGTCGACGCCCAGTGGGTGATCACCGCAGCGTCCTGCTTCCGCAACGGCTCCGCACCGGTACCGGCCGGCAAGCCAGCCGCGAAGACGACGGTGACCGTGGGCCGCACCGATCTCACCCAGTCCACGGGCACCGTTGTCGATGCCGTGGAACTGGTACCCCACACGGACCGGGACCTGGTGATGGTCAGACTCGGCTGGCGGGTCGTCGGGGTGGAACCGGTCAAGGTCGCCACCACGGCCCCGGCGATCGGTGAGACGCTCACCTCACTCGGGTTCGGGCGCACGAAGTCGGAATGGGTCCCGGACAAGGCGCACACGGGCGCCTTCACCGTGGCCTCCGCCGAAGGCGGTGCGCTCGGACTGGACGCCTCGGGCGATGCGGTGGTCTGCAAGGGCGACACCGGTGGCCCGGCCCTTCGCATGAAGGACGGCGGCCTGGAGCTTGCCGCGGTCAACTCACGCTCCTGGCAGGGCGGATGCCTGGGAACCGATCCGGCCGAGACGCGCACCGGGGCGCTCGCCGTCCGTGTCGACGACATCGCGGCCTGGGTGGACCAGGTGCGCAGGACCACACCTGCGGTACGCCTCGCGGCCCTCGTGCCCAACGTCACCGACGTGATCGCCTCGGGTGACTTCAACAACGACGGCCGCAGTGACGTCGCGGCCGTCACCACCGACGGAAACCTCCATACGTTCGCCGGCCGCCCCGACGGCACTTTCGAGTACGGCCGCCCCCTGTGGCGGGCCGACGGCACCTGGGCCCCCGCCAAAAAGATCATCGGGGGTGACTTCAACGGCGACGGGTACACCGACATCGCCTCCGTCTGGAGCGACGGCGCTCTGCGCCTGTACGCGGGACGCCCCGACGGCAGCCTGGCCGCCGGCAAGGTGATGTGGACGGGCGGGAGCACCAACTGGGACGCCATGCGCCAGCTGGAGCGGTACCGGGCGACGGGCTCCGGCCGCGACGGGCTCCTCGCCGTCTGGGGTGCGGGGGACGCCAAGGGGTCGCTCCACGCCTACTCCACCGGTCCCGACGGCGTGCTGACCGGCGAGCGCCGGAAGATGTGGCCGGACAACACCTGGCTGGGCATCCAGAAGATCGCCTCCGGTGACCTCGACAACGACGGCCGCGACGACGTCGTCGCCATCGCCCCCGACGGCGCCCTGCGCCGCTACAGCGGCAACGCCGCGGGCGGTCTCGACGCCGGCGCCTCGATGTGGCCCGACAAGACGTGGAACAACATGCCCGTCATGCTGGCCGGTGACTTCGACGGCGACGGCAGGACCGACCTCGGCGGCCTGTGGAGCAACCAGCAGCGCTTCAACTTCTACAAGGGCAACGGCCAGGGTGCCGTGGCCCTCGGCGCCAACGCCTGGCCCTCGCCCTTCCCCCTGCCCGCCGGCGGTCAGATCCGCAACGCGAACAGCGGCAAGTGCCTGGAGATCGTCAACTCCAGCAAGGACAACAGTGCCATCGCCCAGCAGTGGACCTGCGGCACGCAGCCCGGCGCGAAGTGGGAGTTCCGCCCGACGGCCACCGCCGGTGTCCACCAGATCGTGAACGTCAACAGCGGCAAGTGCCTGGAGATCATCAACTCCAGCAAGGACAACGGGGCCCGCGCGCAGCAGTACACCTGCCGCGACATCCCCACCATGCTCTGGACGATCAAGCGGGCCGGCAGCACCGTCAGCCTGAACATCACCAACGTCAACAGCGGCAAGACCCTGGAGATCAGCGACTCCAGCAAGGACAACGGCGCCCCCGCCCAGCAGTGGGCGCACCACTCCGACCCGTCCTTCGCGACCCAGAGCTGGCACCTGTAACCAGCGCCCTCCCACGCCGGCCGGTCCTTCTCGCCGTGGTGGCGGGACGGGCCGGCCCACCGCTTCAAGGAACACACATGTCTGCTCCCCGTCCGCGGACCGCGCGGATGACCGGCCTGCTCGCGGCCGCCACAGCCGTCGCGGCCGGTCTCACATCGGCCCCACCGGCCCAGGCCCTCACCGGCCCCGGGGCCCCCAACGGCCAGTTCGCCTCCGTCGTCAGGCTGAACGTCGGCGACGCGGCCACCGGCCGTGCCTGCACCGCTGCGCTCGTCAACGAGTGGTGGATCGCCACCGCCGCCAGCTGCTTCGCCGCCACCGCGGGCCGACCGGTGCCGGGCGGAGAGCCCGCGGCGAAGTCGACCGTCACCCTCGCGGACGGCCGCGCCCTCGAAGTGGCCGAACTCGTTCCGCGCACTGATCGTGACGTGGTTCTGGCCCGTCTGCGCATACCCGCCCGGGGTGCGGCCACGGTCAAGACCGCCGCCGCCGTCCCCGCCGCCGGAGCTGACCTCACCGCCGCCGGTTTCGGCCGTACGAAGACCGAGTGGGTGCCCGGCAGGCTCCACACCGGCACGTTCGCGGTCGCCTCGGCCGACGCCACTACCCTGGCGATCACGGGCAAGGGTGGCGACGCGCTCTGCAAGGGCGACACCGGCGGCCCGCTCCTGAACGCGGCCGGCGAGCTCGTCGGAGTCAACAGCCGTTCCTGGCAGGGCGGTTGCCTCGGCACCGACCCCGCCGAGACCCGCACCGGTGCCATCTCCGCCCGCACCGACGACCTCGGCCAGTGGATCGCCACGGTGACCGATCCGATGCTGATCCGCCCCGGCCAGACCATCGGGTCGGGTACGACTCTCGTCGGCAAGAACCTCAAGCTCTCCATGCAGGCCGACGGCAACCTGGTCATCTACCACAACAGCGGTGGTGAGGGTAAGGGCGCCGCGCTGTGGTCCTCCAACACCTACGGCAACCCGGGCGCCTACGCGATCATGCAGGCCGACGGCAACTTCGTCGTCTACAAGAAGGACGGCGGGGACGGCAGGGGCGGCCACCTCTGGTCCACCGCCACCTTCGGCAACGCGGACGCCTACCTGCGCTTCCACAACGACGGCAACCTCGTCGTCCACAGGAAGGACGGAGGCGAGGGCACCGGCGGCGGCCTGTGGTCGTCGGAGACGGCAATGCGCCCGAACACCCTGCCCGGCGACGGCCGCCTCCCGGCCGGCTTCTGGGCCGACAGCCCCCACAGGATCCTGGTCATGGCCGCCGACGGGCGTCTGTACATCTGGGACAAGAACCAGGCCAAGCAGGTGTGGAGTTCCGACGCCGCCGGCGGCGACGGCTCCTACCTCTCCATGCAGCGTGACGGCAATCTCGTCGCCTACCGCAAGGGCGGCGGTGAGGCGACCGGCAACTCCTACTGGTCGACGGCCACCTTCGGCAACCCCGGTGCGTACCTGACCTTCCAGAACGACGGCAACCTCGTCGTCTACAGGAAGGAAGGCGGCGAGGGCAAGGGCGGCGCCCTCTGGGCCAGCGGAACCCTGCCCGCCGACCCGCGTCCCTCCGCAGCGGTGAACGAGGCCGGCGGTAGCGACCGCGTGCGCTGGGCGGACTTCGACGGGGACCGCAAGCCCGACTACATCACCGTCGCCGACAACGGGGCCGTGTCCGTGTGGCTGAACCGCGGCGGCGACCCTGCCGGTGCGAACGGCTGGCAGGGCATGGGCCAGGTCGCGGCCGGTACGACCACCGACCGCTCCCGGGTCCGTCTGGCCGACTTCGACGGGGACGGCAAGGCCGACTATCTCGTCGTCAACGCCAACGGCTCTGTGAACGTATGGCTCAACCGCGGAGGCGACAGGGTCGCGCCGTGGAAACCCCTCGGCCAGGTCGCCACCGGCCTCACCACGGACCCCGCCAAGGTCCGCTTCGCCGACTGGGACGGCGACGGCCGCACCGACTACCTCTTCTTCAACGACACGGGAGCCGTCGACGTCTTCCTCAACCGGGGCGGCGACCAGGTCGCCCCCTGGCAGGGCGTCGGACGTGTGACGACGGGCGCCACCACCGACCCCGGCCGGGTGCGGTTCGCCGACGGCGACGGCGACGGCAAGGCCGACTACTACGCCGTCAAGCCCGACGGCAAGGTCGACCTCCACCTCAACCGGGGCGGCGACGTCGTCCCGGACAACGGCTGGAACGTCGTCGGCCGGATCACCGGCGGACGAACCACGGACCAGACGAAGGTCCAGTTCGTCGACTTCAACGCCGACACGCACGCCGACTACGTCCTCGCCGGCGCCGGCAGCAGCGCTTCCGTCCTCGCCTGGAACGGTGGCGACCCCGCCGGCGGCAACGGCTGGATCGACCTCGGCAAGGTCGCCAGCGGCGCCTGATCGCCACCCCCGGGTCCGGGATCACCGCCCGCCGTCCGCCCCCACTCCGGGATCGGACGGCGGGCTTCTTGGCGGGCGCGCCTCGTGACGCACCTGCGCGACACCCGTGCGGCGTAACCGGGCGGACAGCGGCACCCGTTGGAGGCCTGTTGGTGCAGGGACAGGTGTGCACGTCGTGATACGGGATACACGAGGCCAAATCGGTCCGTGCTTGCGAAAGGTGCCGCCCGTGTCCCAGGAGGAACGCAAACGGAGGCAGCGGCTGCGGCTGCCCGTGAAGGCGGCCCTGCCCGGTGCCCATCCGCACGAGGACGCGGCGCCCGTCACCGACCGGGTGGTCTTCGGCGTGACCGCGGTCCTGACCCTCGGATTCGTCCTCTGGGGAGTCACGGCCACCAGCACGCTGGAGAGCGTCTCCGACACCCTGCTGAACGGCCTGATGCACAACGCCGGCTGGGCCTTCGTCCTGGCCGCCTCCGGGTTCGTCGTCTTCGCGCTGTGGCTCGCCATCAGCCGGTACGGGCGGATCGAGCTGGGTCAGGAGCACGAGAAGCCGGAGTTCAGCACGGTCTCCTGGGTCGCCATGATGTTCAGCGCCGGCATGGGCATCGGCCTGATGTTCTACGGCGTCAGCGAACCCCTCGCGCACTACACCGATCCCCCGCCGGGCACCGACCCCGCCGACGCGGCGGACGCCATGCAGACGGCGCTCGCGACCACGCTCTTCCACTGGACGCTGCACCCGTGGGCCATCTACGCGGTGGTCGGCCTGGCCATCGCGTACAGCACCTTCCGGCGGCGCCGGCGGCAGACGATCAGCGCCGTCTTCGTCCCGCTCCTCGGGAAGGAACGGGCGGAGGGCGCTCCCGGCCGGGTGATCGACATCCTGGCGATCTTCGCCACGCTGTTCGGCTCCGCCACCTCCCTGGGCCTCGGTGCGCTCCAGATCGGCAGCGGCATGCAGGAGGTGGGCTGGCTGGGCAAGGCCGGGACGGGGCTGCTCGTCACCATCATCGGCGTGTTGACGGTGTGCTTCGTCTTCTCCGCCGTCTCCGGCGTGGAGAAGGGCATCCAATGGCTGTCCAACATCAACATGGTGCTGGCCGTGACCCTCGCGGTCTTCGTCTTCGTCGTCGGCCCCACGATCCTGATCCTCGACCTGATCCCCACCTCCCTCGCCGCCTACTTCGACGAGCTGCCCCAGCTGGTCGGGCGCACCGAGGCGTCCACGGGCGGCGGGGACGTCGCCGACTGGCTGAGCAGCTGGACGGTCTTCTACTGGGCCTGGTGGATCTCCTGGACACCGTTCGTCGGCATGTTCATCGCCCGCATCAGCCGGGGCCGGACGATCCGCCAGTTCATCGGCGGTGTCATCCTGGTGCCGAGCGCCGTCAGCCTGGTCTGGTTCGCCGTCTTCGGCGGTACGGCCATGCGGTTGCAGGAGCAGGGCGACCTCGCCGACGCGACCACGCCCGAGGCCCAGCTCTTCGGCGTGCTCCAGGAGTTCCCGATCGCCGGCGTGATGAGCCTGCTCGTGATGGTCCTGGTCGGCATCTTCTTCGTCTCCGGCGCCGACGCGGCCTCGATCGTGATGGGCACCCTCTCCCAGAGGGGATCCTTCGAACCCGCCCGGTTCATCGTCGTCTTCTGGGGGGTGGTGACCGGTGGTGTGGCGGCCGTGATGCTGCTGGTCGGGGAGGGCAAGGGCGACGCCCTCGCGGGGCTGCAGCACTTGACGATCCTCGTCGCGGCCCCCTTCGTCCTGGTGATGATCGGCATGTGCTGGGCCCTCCTGCGGGACCTGCGCAAGGACCCGCTCATCGTGCGGGGCGAGCTCGCGGAGGAGGCGATGGAGGAAGCCGTGATCGCGGGCCACGAGAAGTACGCGGGCGATTTCGAGATCCGCATCGGACCGGCGCAGGACGAGGCACCCGGGGCGAAGAAGGCCGACAGCGATCGCAGGGACGACCCCGGAACCCCGCCCACGCCACCTGAAGCCAGCTGACCGGCCCGATGGCGCGCGGCGGTAGTGCTTCCGGCCGGGGCACGCCGCCTCACGGGGAGCGGTTCGTCAGCAACACTGCAGTCCGCCGCTGCTCACGGAAAGTCCACCGGTGTGCTGTCGGTCAGGGTCGTCCGCACATAGGTCGAGTAACGTTCGAACAGTTCAGGCTGCGTGCTCCGCGCAATGTCGAGCACGGGCGAGTCGGACCTGCGTACGCCCGCCAGATAGGGGGAAGTCCGACAGCGGCCCGTCTCGGAATCAGGGTCCACGATGCTGATGTAAGAGGTAGGCAGTTGTCGGGTGAAGCGCACCGTCAGCCCTCCGCGGTGTCCTTCGGACTCGAATCGCCGGGCGATCTCCAGCAGCTGGCGAGCGGAGTCGGACGCCCGCTGCGGCAAGCGGGGGTCTCCGATGCTCCGGCTGTACTCCCCGAACAGCACCGAGTCGGGGTCCGCCACGACGTAGGTGATGTTCACGCCCCTGCTCAGGAGCTGGCGTACCGGTGCGGTGAAATCCCGCTCGGGACGTGAGACGAACAAGCTCGCCAGGCTGCGCAGCGAGATTCCGACTTCGATGATCTCGGAATGCGCGCCGGCGATGAACGCCGCCTTCTCCGTCGGCGACGGGCGTCCCTGGGCGTGAACGGTCAATCCGCGGGCGCCCTCATGGACCGGCAGCCTCTCATCGAGCAGCTGGTTCATCTCTCCGAGGAACCGCTGCCGTTCGGCGTCACGCAGAAAAAGGTCGTAGTAGAAGGGGATGGCGACACCGGCGGCGGCGAAGACAGCGAGCTCGTTGAGCACGGACCAGCCGAAGCCGTCACGGCCGTTGGAGACCAGGGCCAGGCTCAATCCCGCCAGGAGAATGCAGATGGCAAGGGCGATGCGGAATCTGCTCAGCAAGGTGCGAGATTCAGGCGGTGTGCTGTCCATGGTCCCTCCCCAGGTCCCCCTGTCCTTCCCCTCGTCCGAGAGACTTCATGCCCGTCATGCGATGACCTGGGCGCGCTGGGCCGAGGCGTCGACCGTCATGACAACGATGCGTCAGCGTCGTGGTCGGCAGAGGATGACCACGAGCGCCGTTCCCGCTCGATCTCAGACGTAGGCTGCTGTCGGACAAGAGGGGGAGACGATGACCGACGACCGCAGGACCACCGTGCCCGTGTGGACGCTGGCGACCGCTGATGTCCGAGTGCCGGGTCTGGCCGCGGGCGAGTCGATGACGGCTGAGCGCCTGGCTGAACTGCGCGGAGTGCTGGCCGTCCTGGCCGACGAGCCGATCGTCACTCTCGAGGTGCATCCGCTGCCCGAGAAGATCGACCGCAGCCGTGGCATCCCGCTCGACGCCGCGAGTCCGCTGGCCCAGCACCTGTCACAGTTCATCACTCAATCGGCGCGAAGTTCCCTTACGGTGGCCAGAGCAACCGGTTCCGGCGAGGGTCTGTACCGCATGGTGGTCCCGGCGAAGGTCGCCGCCCGGTTCGGCCAGGGCATCGTTCGCCCGATGGTGGCGAAGGGGGCGGCGGGCGGCTTCCACGGTGCCCTCGTGAACTCGACGGGCAGGATCACCGCCCAGGCGAGGTTCGTGCCGGTCGGAGGGGCGGCAGCGGTGGGCACGGCCGGCGGGGCCGGTGCGAGCGCCGGCGTCGCGGCCGCCGGCGGGACGGCACTCACGGTGGCCGCTCCGCTCGTGCTCATGGCCGTCGCGGTGGGGGTGAGCGCGCACGCCGACCGAAAGCGCCAGAAGGCCATCGAGCACATCACGAAGCTGCTGGAACAACTGCAGGAGGACAAGCTCGAGGACGAGCACAGTGAACTCGACGGCTGCCGGGACGCCATCGACAAGGCCACTGCCATTCTGCTCGACCAGGGCAGGCCCGGTCTCTCGCTGGGACTCGACTCGGCGGTGCACGCCATCAACACGGCGCTGGGCAAAGCCGACCGCCGCCTTGCCCGATGGCAGAGCGCACTGGACGGACTGCCCGAGGGTGAGGCCGTCGAACTCGGCACGTTGACCAAGTCGTTCCCCGGCATCGACGACGACGGCGGCACGTTCCGCACCCACCTCGAACTGGCTTCTCTGGCTGTCGCGCTGAAGCGACGGGTGGTTGTCCTCCAGGCCGTCGAGCACGCCCAGAGCGACCCCGGCAATCCCTTCGAGAACTTCACCCGCGCACTCAAGCGCGATCAGCAGCGCCTCGACGAACTGGAGTCGAGCATCGCCGCTGTCCTGCTACGCCTGTCGGCACTGGAACTGGCACGACCGAACGGTTTGCGACCCGTCTTCACGACCGGTGAAGTCGATCGCCTCATGAGCGCGGCACACCGGATCCACAGGTTGGGTGACGGCGTCACGGTCAGCAGCCGCACGACAGACGTGGCGATCGAGATGGCCCGCGACAAGGAGGGCTCGGTGATCGTGTTCCCGGCGCTGCCCGAGTAGGAGGCGCGGGCGCGCTCAGGGAAGGAACCGCTGGTCCCGGGCGCTCGCCGCAGGTCCGGCCGACGTCGGGGCGGCGAAAGGGCTGGCGAAAGGGCTGGCGCGCGGGGCCGGCGGAACCGGGTACCGTCGTGGTCATGTTCTTCCAGAGGCCGATCTACGAGTGAGGGCGTGATGGGCCCCTGCCGGCGTCCTGGGACGCCGCCGCCCGTCCCCCCACCGATGCATCCGTAGATCACTCCACATCACCACCGGGAGAAACCGTGACCGACAGCAAGAACATCAACAACCCCGTGGGCCAGGGCGGCGGCCAGCGCAAGAAGCTGTCCCGCGCCGAACGGCAGAACAACGGCCCGCACCGCAACCTCGACCGCAAGGGTGCCGCCGACAAGAAGGCGGAGCTGGTGCGCAAGATGCGCGAGAAAGCACGCGGGGCCGAGGCCGCCGCGCAGCCGAACGACGACACCGCGCAGGGCTGACGCACCGCGCGGGACCAGGGCCCACCTGCGGGGACGGCGCATTTCCCGGCTGCGCGGGCGAGCTCACCGGTATCCCTCGTGCCCCGGAATGCGGCCTCCGGGGCCAGGGCCCGGTGGCCGGGGAGCCCGCGTATATGAAACGTAGATGGACTGCTGCGAGTCTCCTCGGCAGAACAGCCCGCAAGCCAGCCAGGGGCCGCACACGGCACCTGGACCGAAAGACAGGATCCACCGTGCCGCACATCCGCACGTCCGTCACGCGCCGTCCGGCCCTCCTCGTCCCCGCCGCGCTCGTCGCGCTGGTCGCGCTGGTCGCGGTCGGTGCCACCGCCGGCGCCCCCGTCCTCACGGCGGACCGCAGCACGAGCGTCTCGGCCGGCGACGGCGCCGTGCCCCGCCCGCGCGTGGACCACAACGAGTTCAACAGCCGAGCCTGACCGCCACGCCCCTTTCCAGCAGGACGCGGGCCTCCGCGGCTTCCGGGAGGCCCGCCCGCTCGAACACCTCCAGCGCCTCACCCGCGTGCCTGAGCCCCTCCTCGCGCCGGCCCGCCGCCAGGCAGACCCCGGCGTGGATCAGCAGGGCGTATCCGCGGTCCCGGCCCCGGCCCGGCACCTCGCGCAGATGGGCCACGGCCCGGGCGGAGGCCGCCAGCGCCTCCCGGGGCCGGCGGAGGTCGCTCAGCGTCCGGGCGCAGCGGTAGTCGGCCTGCGCGCGCTGGCCCGGGATCCGGACCGCGTCGCACAGGTCGAGGCACTCCTCGTACGCGGCCAGCGCCTCCTCCAGCCGACCGAGCTCGTGCAGGGCCTGCCCGCGCACGCACAGCGCGTGGGCGACTCCGTGGTGGTCGGCCATCTCCCGCAGCGCCTCCAGGGCCTCCTCGCACGCGGGCAGCGCCTCGGCCGCCCGGCCGCCGCGGACGCGGGCCAGGGCCGCGTTGAGGGTGATCGTCAGGGCGCCCGAGCGGTGGCCCTGCTCCTCCGCCAGGACGAGCGCCTCGTCGAAGCACTCGGCCGCCTCGCCGAAGCGGTGCTCGAACTGGGCGATCACGCCGAGGTCGTTGTACGCCTGCTGCAGGATCGCCCGGTCGCCCGCCCGGCGGCAGGCCCGCACGGCCAGCTCGGAGGCGGCGCGGGCCCGGCCCAGATCGGTGGCCTGGAGCGCCGCGTTCCCGATCAGGAAGTGGGCGCGCCCGGCCGCGCGGTCGTTGCCGCGCAGCGTCGCGGCCCGGGCCAGTTCGGCGGCGGTCGCGGTGATCCGCGCGTACGGGATGTCCTGCCCGAAGGAGCTGAGCGCGACCAGCAGGTCGGCGGCCATCGTCAGCGGCTCCGTGTCCGCGGCGTCCGGACGCCGCACCACGAGCTGGACGGCGTGCAGCGCGCAGTCGAACTCCGCGACGACCCAGTCGCGGGCCCCGGTCAGGTCCGCGAGCCGCCCCTCCCCCGGTTCGGCGGCCGCCGCGACGATCGAGCGGTGGACCGGGTCCCCGGGAATCATCCACTGGAAGGCCTCGGCCGCCATGCCCAGCAGGTGGTGCAGGAGGCGGTGCTGCACCGGCGGGCCGAACTCACCGGCCGGAGCGGGCAGGTTGAGCGCGAAGTCCCGACCGAGCTCGTGGTGGCGGTAGCGTCCCGGCGCCGGTGATTCGAGGAGGGCGGCGTCGACCAGGGCTTCGAGCAGCTCCTCGGCCTCCGGCTCGGCCAGGTCCAGGGCGGCGGCCGCCGCGGCGAGCCCGATGCCGGGCCGGGAGACGGGGGCGAGCCGGCGGAACACGCTCGCCTGGGGCCCGGTCAGCTGGCGGTGGCCCAGCTCGAAGACGGCGGCGACGGCGAGGTCGTCGGCCCGCAGTTCGGTGAGCCGGCGCCGCTCGTCGGCGAGGCGGGCCACCAGGTGCGCGACGGTCCATCCGGGCCGGGCTGCGAGGCGGGCGGCGACGATGCGGACCGCCAGCGGCAGCCGGGCGCAGGCCTCGACCAGCGCGGCCGCGGCCTCCTCCTCCCGGTCGACCCTGTCGGCGCCGACGATCTGGCGCAGCAGCCCGAGCGCCTCCTCCGGGGTGAACTCCTCGAGCTGGACGTGGCGTCCCGACAGCAGTCCGCCCAGGCGGGCCCGGCTGGTGACGACCACGGCGCAGCCCGCGGCGCCCGGCAGCAGCGGCTTGACCTGGGCGATGTCCCGGGCGTCGTCGAGCAGCAGGAGCAGCCGGCGGCCGTCCAGGACGGTACGGAAGAGCCGGGCGCGGTCCTCCGCCGAGGGCGGTACCTCACGGCGGGGCACGCCGAGGGCGCCGAGCAGGCTGGCCAGGACGGTGCCGGGGTCGGCGGGGTCGCTGCCGGTGCCGCGGAGGTCGGCATAGAGCTGGCCGTCGGGGTAGGCGTCCTTGACGTGGTGCGCGACCCGCAGGGCCAGGGCGCTCTTGCCGATGCCGCCCATCCCGCTGACGGCGGCGACGGCCAGGGCGGTGCGGGCCGGGTCGCTCAGGACGCCGGTGAGGGCGGTGAGTTCGGCGGCACGGCCGCTGAAGTCGGCGATGTCGGCGGGGAGCTGGGCGGGCCGGACGTACCCGGCCGCGGCCGGCGCCTGCCCCCGCTCCGGCCCCTGCCCGTGCGCGGGGTCGGGCGCCGCGGCAGCCCCGGACACCGCGGCCGGGGCCCCGCCCCGCATCCGGG
>NZ_SSBM01000047.1:0-43608 GCF_004795115.1 Streptomyces sp. A0592 | reverse complement strand
GGCCGCCCCTTGTGGTGCTCGGCGCACCTACGCGTTACGCGCCCTTCGACAGGTCGGGGCCGGAGCCCGTGGCCTCGATCGGGGGAAGGTCGGGCAGGGCCGACTTCTCCTCGCCGCGGAAGGTGAACTTGGCGTCCTCGCCCTCACCCTCCTTGCCGACGACCACGATGTGACCGGGACGCAGCTCGCCGAAGAGGATCTTCTCCGACAGGATGTCCTCGATCTCGCGCTGGATGGTCCGGCGCAGCGGCCGGGCACCCAGGATCGGGTCGTAGCCGCGCTTGGCGAGCAGGAGCTTGGCGTCGCCGCTCAGCTCGATGCCCATGTCGCGGTCCTTCAGGCGCTCGTCGACCTTGGCGATCATGAGGTCGACGATCTGGATGATGTCTTCCTCGGTGAGCTGGTGGAAGACGACCGTGTCGTCGACACGGTTCAGGAACTCGGGCCGGAAGTGCTGCTTGAGCTCTTCGTTGACCTTCGCCTTCATCCGGTCGTAGCCGGTCTTCGTGTCGCCCTGCGCCGCGAAGCCCAGGTTGAAGCCCTTCGAGATGTCCCGGGTACCCAGGTTGGTCGTCATGATGATGACCGTGTTCTTGAAGTCCACGACCCGGCCCTGGGAGTCGGTCAGGCGACCGTCCTCCAGGATCTGGAGAAGGGAATTGAAGATATCCGGGTGGGCCTTCTCGACCTCGTCGAAGAGGACGACGGAGAACGGCTTCCGGCGCACCTTCTCGGTGAGCTGGCCGCCCTCTTCGTAGCCCACGTAACCGGGGGGCGAACCGAAGAGGCGGGAAACCGTGTGCTTCTCGCTGAACTCCGACATGTCGAGGGAGATCAGGGCGTCCTCGTCACCGAAGAGGAATTCGGCGAGCGTCTTGGAGAGCTCGGTCTTACCGACACCGGACGGACCGGCGAAGATGAACGAGCCACCCGGGCGCTTCGGGTCCTTCAGACCCGCACGGGTACGGCGGATCGCCTGGGAGAGCGCCTTGATGGCGTCCTTCTGGCCGATGACACGACGGTGGAGCTCGTCCTCCATGCGGAGCAGTCGCGAGGACTCCTCCTCGGTGAGCTTGAAGACGGGAATGCCGGTCGCGGTCGCGAGGACCTCGGCGATGAGCTCGCCGTCGACCTCGGCGACGACGTCCATGTCGCCGGCCTTCCATTCCTTCTCGCGCTTGGTCTTCGCCGCCAGCAGCTGCTTCTCCTTGTCACGGAGAGACGCCGCCTTCTCGAAGTCCTGGGAGTCGATGGCCGACTCCTTGTCGCGGCGCACGCCCGCGATCTTCTCGTCGAACTCGCGGAGGTCCGGCGGCGCGGTCATCCGGCGGATGCGCATCCGGGAGCCGGCCTCGTCGATCAGGTCGATCGCCTTGTCCGGGAGGAAGCGGTCCGAGATGTAGCGGTCCGCCAGCGTCGCCGCCTGGACGAGGGCCTCGTCCGTGATGGAGACGCGGTGGTGGGCCTCGTAGCGGTCGCGCAGGCCCTTGAGGATCTCGATCGTGTGGGGGAGGGAAGGCTCCGCCACCTGGATCGGCTGGAAGCGGCGCTCGAGGGCCGCGTCCTTCTCGAGGTGCTTGCGGTACTCGTCGAGCGTCGTGGCACCGATGGTCTGGAGCTCACCACGGGCCAGCATGGGCTTGAGGATGCTGGCGGCGTCGATCGCGCCCTCGGCGGCGCCCGCACCCACGAGGGTGTGGAGCTCGTCGATGAACAGGATGATGTCGCCGCGGGTGCGGATCTCCTTGAGCACCTTCTTCAGGCGCTCCTCGAAGTCACCGCGGTAGCGGGAACCGGCGACCAGGGCGCCGAGGTCAAGCGTGTAGAGGTGCTTGTCCTTGAGGGTCTCGGGGACCTCGCCCTTGACGATCGCCTGCGCCAGGCCCTCGACGACGGCGGTCTTGCCGACGCCGGGCTCGCCGATGAGGACCGGGTTGTTCTTGGTACGGCGGGACAGCACCTGCATGACCCGCTCGATCTCCTTCTCGCGCCCGATGACCGGGTCGAGCTTGGATTCGCGGGCAGCCTGGGTGAGGTTGCGGCCGAACTGGTCCAGGACGAGCGAGGTCGAGGGCGTGCCCTCGGCCGGGCCGCCGGCCGTGGCCGACTCCTTGCCCCCGCCGGTGTAGCCGGAGAGCAGCTGGATGACCTGCTGCCGGACTCGGTTGAGATCGGCGCCCAGCTTCACGAGGACCTGGGCTGCGACGCCCTCGCCCTCGCGGATCAGGCCGAGCAGGATGTGCTCGGTGCCGATGTAGTTGTGGCCGAGCTGGAGGGCCTCTCGGAGCGAAAGCTCCAGGACCTTCTTCGCCCGCGGGGTGAAGGGGATGTGGCCGGACGGGGCCTGCTGCCCCTGACCGATGATCTCCTCAACCTGCTGGCGAACAGCCTCGAGCGAAATCCCGAGGCTCTCCAGGGCCTTAGCGGCGACACCCTCACCCTCGTGGATCAAGCCCAGGAGGATGTGCTCGGTGCCGATGTAGTTGTGGTTGAGCATCCGGGCTTCTTCCTGAGCCAGGACGACAACCCGCCGCGCGCGGTCGGTGAACCTCTCGAACATCGTTTATCGCTCCTCAGAGCGGTCGGGCAGTTCGGGGTCGGTCCCCGCCCTGTCCTTCCGCATGCTAGTCCCGTGGGGCGGGACAGCTCATTCCAACTGCCGACATCCGTCCACGGCTCACCCCTGCATCAGCGGGAAAACCGGCTTGAAGAGCCGACAACTGCTCCAACTCGATGGTGCGAGACGATGTTCCCGCAGGCCAGGCAGATACCCGTCATGCGTGTACGCCGATGGCGAACGGAAGCCGGTCAAAACAGCGTGTCGCCCCGATCCACTAGGAATGTCTTACCCGTAAGGGCTGACACTCCATGCCGGTGACGCCGGTTCCCTCCGCTGAGGGCGAACAGAGTTCCGTCTCGAATGTGGGACTCCACCACCGCGGACGTTTACGTTCCGCACATCTGCGAGTGCGGAACGTCACATCTACCGTAACCCCGAAGCGTTTCTGCAGTTGCTCCGGGCATGGCCGCAATCGTCCTGCCGACCGTCCCGCCGCCCCGCGTCGCGCCCGAGGAGGACGCGTACGCCGCCTGGTACGGGAGGGTGCTCGGCTGGACCGTCACGGGCGGGCCGCCGGTGCAGCTCGTGACCGGCATCGGCTTCGACGTCCTGGAGCTGCCGTCGGACGCGGGGACGGCGCTGTTGCGCCGGCCGGTCGCCACGGGTCCGGTGGCCGTGATGGGGCGCCGGATGCGGTTCCTGGTGGCCCCCGGAAGCGCAGAGGAGCTCGACGGACTGCTCGACTGGCTGGAGTGGGGCGGGGTCGCCCTGGATCTGACCGCCCTGGGTGCGGGCGGGCGGATCACCGCCCCGGCTCCTCCGGGGCCGCCCCCGGGAGAAAGCCCCCGGGGGGCCGCCGTGTGGCTGCGACCCCCCGAGCAGGGGTGTGAGGCGCTGCTGCCGGCCCTGCCCGGTCCCGGGCGGGCCGCAGGGCCCGCTCACGGGCCCGATCTCGTACGCCTCGTCGCGGCGGCGGCGACGGAATGCCACCGGGCGCGCCTGGTACGGCGTACGAACCGGGTCCGTCAGCCCTTGGCCTTCTCGTAGGCCTCGCGGATCTCGGCCGGGACGCGGCCCCGGTCGTTCACGTTGTAACCGTTCTCCTTGGCCCACGCGCGGATCTCGGCGGTGTCCGGGTTGCCGGTCGCCGCGGAGGCACGGCCCTTGGCGCGGGCCGCGGTGGCACGGCCACCGGTGCGGCGGCCGCCCTTGGTGTACGGGTCGAGCAGACCGCGGAGCTTTTCAGCGTTGGCGGTGGTGAGGTCGATCTCGTAGGTCTTGCCATCCAGAGCGAACGTCACCGTCTCGTCCGCCTCGCCACCGTCGAGGTCGTCGACAAGAAGGACCTGAACCTTCTGTGCCACCGGGATTTCCTTTCATCGAAAAGCAGTACGCGGAAAGGAAACCGCTTTTGCCTGGAAAACACAAACCCCCCTGGAGAGGTTCAGGACCGCAACGGGGCGGGAAACGTACGCGATTCGGACATAGGCCACAGGTGCGCCGAGCGCCGGAAAAGCTGAGGCCATCGATCAGAGGTGCAGAAGCATCCGACTGTTGCCCAAGGTGTTCGGCTTCACTCGTTCGAGACCGAGGAACTCGGCGACGCCCTCGTCATAGGAACGCAAGAGCTCCATGTAGACATCGGTCTCGACCGGGGTCTCGCCGATCTCGACGAAGCCGTGCTTCGCGAAGAACTCGACTTCGAAGGTCAGGCAGAAAACGCGGCTCACCCCGAGCGCGCGGGCGGTGCTCAACAACTGCTGGAGCACCTGATGGCCGACGCCGGCGCCCTTCAAGTCGCGGTCGACGGCGAGAGTGCGCACTTCGGCCAGGTCTTCCCACATCACGTGGAGTGCACCGCAGCCCACCACCTGTGCATCGGAGTCGCGTTCCGCGACCCAGAACTCCTGGATGTCCTCGTAAAGGACGACCGGTGCTTTGTCGAGCAGGATCCGCTGCTGCACGTACTGGTCGAGGAGGCGGCGCAGCGCGGGAACATCGCGTGTGCGGGCGCGGCGGATCGTCACTGTTTCTGCGTGTGCAGAGGAAAACTCTCCCATGGCTGCGGACGCTATCGCCCCGGCGGCCTCGGGGGCCCGGCGGACTCGTCTTCGGCTTCCGACGGCACGGGGGGTTCTGCGGGAGGTTCTGCGGGAGGTTCTGCGGGAGGTTCTGCGGGAGGTTCTGCGGGAGGTTCTGCGGGAGGTTCTGCGGCGGCTTCGGCGCGGGGTTCGGCGCGGGGTTCGGCCGGGGCCTCGGTGACGGACTCGTCGTCGTACTGCACGACGCGGACGGCGTCCCGGAGGGCTTCGCGCTGTTCCGCGGACATCATGCCGAAGAAGGCGACGAGAGCGGCGGCGGGGTTGTCGCTCGTCGACCAGGCTTCGTTCATCAGTGCGGCCGAGTAGGCGGCGCGGGTGGAGACCGCCGTATATCGATAGGCGCGGCCTTCGGCTTCCCGGCGGACCCAGCCCTTCTGATGGAGATTGTCCATAACGGTCATGACCGTGGTGTACGCGATGGACCGTTCCTGCTGGAGGTCTTCCAGGACTTCCCGAACGGTGACCGGGCGGTTCCACTGCCACACCCGCGTCATGACGGCGTCTTCGAGTTCTCCCAAGGGGCGAGGCACAACAGCACGATAGTGCGGGTTGTGCTGAATTGCCCGACCATTCACTCGGCAACGCGCGACAAAAATCGGGCGCACGGCCTGTACGGCCGGGCGCCCGCGCGGAGGGGTCCGCGCTCTAGTTCTGCTGCTGGCGGGTGGCTTCGGCCCGGGCGATCACGGCGTCGACCGCCGCGTCCTCCTTGGACTTGTTGGAGCCGCCCTGGCTCTTCACGATCGTCACGACGAGGGCGATGAAGAACGCGGCCATCACGAAGGGGGGCACGAGCGCGGAGACGTAGTCCATGCCCCCAGCGTAGCCACACGCGCCCGGGCCGGGCCGGGTGGGTGAGGGGTGCGTCCCGCCCTGTCACCCGGACCTGCCGGGCGCGCTCACATGACGGCGAGCCCGGACGGCGGGGGCGGGGTGGGCTTGCGGCGCGGCGGGAAGACCTCGCCGGGGGTCGGGACCGGCCGTTCGGGGCGCGGGCGCTCCTTGGGCGCGGGCGCCGGGCGTGGGGGCTCCTCCCGGCCGCCCGCCAGGGTCAGCAGTCGGGTGCGCGGCGCGGGGGCCGTGCTCAGGCGCCGCCGTACGGAGCGCTCCGCGACGGCCCGGGCCCGCTCCAGCAGCGCGGCGGCAGCCGGATTGGCCCGCAGTGCGCGCAGGGCGGCGAGGTCGTCGGGGGTCGGCTCGTAGCCGGCGGCGAGGGCCTGCCGGAGCAGTTCCAGGTAGCCGGAGAGGCTGCCGGGCAGGGCGCCCCGGTAGCGGGCCAGATCGTCCAGGACGAAGGCTCTGAGCCGGCCCGCCTCCCGGACCGCTTCGTCCACCGACTGCGCGAGGCGCAGGCAGTCCTGGACCTCCTCGGCCGCCAGGGGGGCCGGGGAGGACTGAAGGGCGTGGGCGAGCGAACGCCTGAGCACGTGCAGCTCAGCAGCGCTGAACGCCATGCCGCCGCGGGATCCGTAGGGCGTGGGCATGGGGCCGAAGATACGCGCTAATCGGACAAAATCCCCTCAGGAGGGGCAGCTGCGGCGCGGCGTGGCCGGAGGCCGGCTCCGGCCTCAGCCGGTCTCCTTGACCGCGCGCAGGAAGTCCGCCCAGGCGGCCTGGGTCGTGGCGAGGACCAGATGGGCGGGGTCGACGCGGTCGGCGACCTTGACGAGGGCTCCGGGGGTGACGGCGACGTAGACGCAGGCGTCGCCGTCGCCGCAGAACGAGGACTTCCGCCACGCGGGCTGAGCGGTCATGGTGTCTCCTCCGGGCACGGTGGCCGGTAATTGCGGTCAAAGGACGGTAACTCCGTGGCCGGTCCTCACCGGCGACTTTCGCGCAATTCGGCGTTTCGCCGCTTCCCTCCGGGGGTGCGGGTGGTACGGGCCGGGGCGGTCCGGTGCAGGCCGGCGACTGTCGGCGGGCCGCGGGCACGGCCGGGCCGGCGGGCCGGGGCGGGGCCGTTTCCGGCCCCGCCGGGCGGCGTCAGATCCGGGACACGAAGGCCGAGACCGCCTCGTGGACGTCCGCTTCCGTCCATGCCAGGCCCGGCTGCGTGACGTCCACCTCGGTCACCGCGAGGCCCGGCGGCCCCCCGGCCGACCAGCGGCGGAAGAGGACCGTGCCCGTCTCCTCCGCCTGCCGCAGGCCCGCATCCGTCAACCGGTCCGGCTCGTACGGCAGCCACACCTGGAACTGGTGCGTGTGCGGCTCCTCGGGGTGGACGCGCGACCACGGCACGCCGGACTTCGCGAGGGCCTCGCGCAGTGCCCCGGCCACCACCCGCGCCTGGGCCACATACGACGGCAGCCGCGGCAGCTCCCGCTCCAGCCCTGCCAGCGCGGCCAGGGCCTGCGGGAACTGGCGGAAGATCTGGCCCCCGTAGCGGTGGCGCCAGACCCTGGTCTCCTCGACGAACTCCCGCGACCCGGCCAGGGCCGCCCCGCTCAGACCGCCGAGCGACTTGTAGAACGAGACGTACACGGAGTCGGCGAGCCCGGCGATCTCCGGCAGCGGGCGGCCGAAGTGGACGGTGGACTCCCACAGCCGGGCCCCGTCGAAGTGGATCGCCGCCTCCCGCTCCCGGCCCGCCTCCACCAGCGCCCGGAGCTCGTCCCAGGTGGGCAGCAGGAACCCGGCCTCGCGCAGCGGCAGCTCCAGCATCAGCGTGCCGAAGGGCTCCCGGACGGCCTCGACCTCCTCCGCGGTCATCTGCTGCGCCCCGGTCGTCGGGTGGACGACCCGCAGTCCGGAGACCGTCGACAGGGCCTCGCCCTCCCACATCTCCGGGTGGCTCATCGGGTGCAGCGCCACGGCCGGGTTCCCGGTCCGGCCGGCCCAGCAGCGCAGGGCGACCTGCTGCGCCATCGTGCCGCTGGGGAAGAACGCGGCGTCCTGCGTCCCGAGCAGCTCCGCGACCCGCCGCTCCAGCTCCGCGACGACCCCGTCGCCGTAGATGTCGCCGGGCGCGTCCATGTCGTAGTCGTACCGGGCCTCGGCGAGCCGTGCCAGGGCTTCACCCACCGTGTCCTCGCGCGGACTGCGGGTCAGGGCCCGGTCCGCCGCCCGCCAGGCCGCCACGAGCCGGGCCGTGTACTGCGTCTCGTCGTCGCTGTCGCTCATGACCCCTGATCCTCGCCCCTCGTCACCGACCGGCCAAGAGCCCCACGGGCTAGCATGGCGGCGTATCGTCCGGTACCCCCGCGGACTGGAACGGAAGGCATTCCCCGCGTGAATCCATCACAGCAGCCACGCCCTGCCCGGCTCGCCGTCGGCGTCGTCGGGGCCGGCCGGGTCGGCCCGGCGCTGGCCCGTGCGCTCCAGCAGGCGGGCCACCGCCCCGTCGCCGTGTCGGGCGTCTCCGACACCTCCGTCCGCCGCGCCGCGCGGATGCTGCCCGACGTGCCGCTGGTGCCGCCCGCGCGGGTGCTGGAAGTGTCCGACCTGGTCCTGCTGACCGTTCCCGACGACGCGCTGCCGGCGCTCGTGGAGGGGCTCGCGGAGACCGGTGCGGTCCGGCCCGGCCAGCTCCTCGTGCACACCTCCGGCCGGTACGGGACCGCCGTGCTGGACCCGGCGCGCCGGGCGGGCGCCCTGCCGCTGGCCCTGCACCCCGCGATGACCTTCACCGGCACCGAGGTCGACGTGCAGCGGCTGGCCGGCTGCTCCTTCGGCGTCACCGCCCCCGACGAGCTGCGGCTGGCCGCCGAGGCCCTGGTCATCGAGATGGGCGGGGAGCCCGAGTGGATCGCCGAGGAGAACCGCGCGCTCTACCACGCGGCCCTCGCCCTCGGCGCGAACCACCTGGTCACGCTGGTCGCCCAGTCGCTGGAGCTGCTGCGCAAGGCAGGGGTGGCGCACCCCGACCGGATGCTCGGCCCGCTGCTCGGCGCGGCCCTCGACAACGCCCTGCGCTCCGGGGACGCGGCCCTGACCGGGCCGGTGGCCCGCGGTGACGCGGGGACGGTCGCCGCGCACGTCGCTGAGCTGCGGCGGCACGCGCCGGGCGCGGTCGCCGGGTACCTGGCCATGGCCCGCACCACCGCCGACCGGGCCCTCGCGCACGGTCTGCTCAAGCCCGAACTCGCCGAGGACCTGCTCGGCGTACTCGCCGACACGGACCCTGACGGGGGCGATCAGTGACCGAGCTGCTGCTGCACACCGCCGATGAGCTGCACAAGCTGCCGCGCACCGGGCGGCGGGCCGTGGTGATGACCATGGGCGCCCTGCACGAGGGCCACGCCACCCTGGTCCGGACCGCCCGTGAACTGGCCGGGCCCGAGGGCCAGGTCGTCGTCACCGTCTTCGTCAACCCGCTGCAGTTCGGGGCGGGCGAGGACCTCGACCGCTACCCCCGCACCCTCGACGCGGACCTGGCGATCGCCGAAGGGGCCGGTGCCGACGCGGTGTTCGCCCCCGCCGTCGACGAGGTCTACCCGGGCGGGGACCCGCAGGTGCGGATCACCGCCGGCCCGATGGGCGAGCGCCTCGAAGGGGCCACCCGGCCCGGCCACTTCGACGGGATGCTGACCGTCGTCGCCAAGCTGCTCCACCTGACCCGCCCCGACCTGGCCCTCTTCGGCCAGAAGGACGCGCAGCAACTGGCCCTGATCCGGCGGATGGTGACCGACCTGAACTTCCCCGTCGAGGTGGTCGGTGTCCCGACCGTCCGCGAGGAGGACGGCCTGGCCCTGTCGTCCCGCAACCGCTACCTCTCCCCCGCGGACCGGCAGACCGCCCTGGCGCTGTCCCGCGCCCTGTTCGCCGGGCGCGACCGGCTCGCCGCCCAGGCGGCTCTGCGGGCCCGCGCCGAGGCCGCCCCGGCCACCGACGAGCGGGCCACCGCCCTGGCCAGACTGGGCGAGATCCGCGCCTCGGCCGACGCGCACGCCGTCTCGGCGGCCTGCGCGGGCCTGCCCGACGCGGTCCGGGCCGCGGCAGGGCACGTGCTGGACGACGCGGCCCGCTCGGAGCCGCCGCTCGTGCTGGACTACCTGGCGCTGGTGGACCCGAAGGACTTCACCGAGGCCGGTCCCGACTTCACCGGGCAGGCCGTGCTGGCCGTCGCCGCGAAGGTGGGCACGACCCGGCTGATCGACAACATCCCATTGGAATTCGGAGCACACTCGTGAGCACCCCTGGCAGAGGTCCGGCCGGCAGCACCGGCATACGGCTGCACGCGCCGGCGCCCGGCTGGTCCCTCGACGCCGACGTCGTGGTCGTCGGCTCCGGCGTGGCGGGTCTGACCGCCGCGCTGCGCTGCGCGGCCGCCGGCCGCCGTACCGTCGTGGTCACCAAGGCCCGGCTCGACGACGGCTCCACCCGCTGGGCGCAGGGCGGTATCGCCGCTGCCCTGGGCGAGGGCGACACCCCCGAGCAGCACCTCGACGACACCCTGGTCGCGGGCGCCGGCCTGTGCGACGAGGAGGCCGTACGGCTGCTGGTCACCGAGGGCCCGGACGCGGTGCGGCGGCTGATCGACACCGGCGCGGTCTTCGACACCTCCGCCGCGACCGGCGAGATAGAGCTGACCCGGGAGGGCGGCCACCACCGCCGGCGGATCGCGCACGCGGGCGGCGACGCCACCGGCGCCGAGATCTCGCGGGCGCTGGTCGAGGCCGTGCACGCGGCGGGCATAGAGACCGTGGAGAACGCGCTCGTCCTCGACCTCCTGCAGGACGCGCAGGGCCGTACGGCCGGCGTCACCCTGCACGTCATGGGCGAGGGCCAGCACGACGGCGTCGGCGCCGTCCACGCCCCCGCCGTGATCCTCGCGACGGGCGGCATGGGCCAGGTCTTCTCCGCCACGACCAACCCGTCGGTGTCCACCGGCGACGGCGTGGCGCTCGCGCTGCGTGCCGGGGCCGAGGTCTCCGACCTGGAGTTCGTGCAGTTCCACCCGACGGTGCTGTTCCTCGGCCCGGACGCCGAGGGGCAGCAGCCGCTGGTGTCGGAGGCGGTGCGGGGCGAGGGCGCGTACCTCGTCGACGCGGACGGCGTGCGCTTCATGGTGGGCCAGCACGAGCTCGCCGAGCTGGCCCCGCGCGACATCGTCGCCAAGGGCATCATGCGCCGCATGCAGGAGCAGGGCGCGCAGCACATGTACCTGGACGCCCGGCACTTCGGTGCGGCCATGTGGGAGCAGCGCTTCCCGACCATCCTCGCGGCCTGCCGCGCGCACGGCATCGACCCGGTGACGGAGCCCATCCCGGTGGCGCCGGCCGCGCACTACGCCTCCGGCGGGGTGCGGACCGACCTGCAGGGCCGCACGACCGTCCCCGGCCTGTACGCCTGCGGCGAGGTCGCGTGCACGGGCGTGCACGGCGCGAACCGGCTCGCCTCCAACTCGCTGCTGGAGGGGCTGGTCTTCGCCGAGCGGATCGCGGAGGACATCACCGCGCAGGAGCACGGCGGGGGCGGCCCCGGCGTGCCGGTCCCCTCGACCGGCCCGCTGCAGCCCGCCGGTGCCCGGTACGAGGTCCAGCGGATCATGACGGACGGCGCGGGCGTGCTCCGCTCCGCCCGTTCGCTTCAGCAGGCGGCCGAGGCCCTCGAAGGGCTGTACGCCACCGCCCTGAACGATCTCGAAGCGCACGGCAAGACCGCAGAGCCCGGCGTGGACACCTGGGAGGCCACGAACCTGCTGTGCGTGGCACGGGTCCTGGTCGCCGCCGCGCGGCGGCGCGAGGAGACCCGCGGCTGCCACTGGCGCGAGGACCACCCGGACCGGGACGATGCCCGGTGGCGCCGCCACCTGGTGGTCCGGCTCTCGGCCACCGAGAAGCGGGCCCTGGTCGTCGTACCCACCGACTCCGCGGACTTCCCGTCCGTGCACCCCCTGAGCAACCCGAGCCTGGAGCAGTGACCGTGAGCACCCCCGAACTTCCCCTGATCGACCAGAACGACGGCGGCTGCGGCGACGACTGCGCCTGCGGCGACGGCGAGGAGAGCGGCCTCGACCCGGCGCTCGCCGAGCTGCTGGCGGACGCGGGCCTGGACCCCATCGAGGTCGAGGACATCGCGCACATGGCGCTCTCCGAGGACCTCGACGGCGGCGTGGACGTCACCACCGTGGCCACGGTCCCCGAGGACGCCGAGGCCGTCGCCGACTTCGTCGCCCGCGAGGACGGTGTCGTGGCGGGCCTGCGCATCGCCGAGGCGGTGTTCTCCGTGGTGTGCACGGAGGCCTTCGAGGTGGAGCGGCACGCGGAGGACGGCGACGCCGTCAAGGCCGGCGAGGTGCTGCTGTCGGTCCGCGCCCGCACCCGCGACCTGCTGACGGCCGAGCGCAGCGCGCTGAACATCCTGTGCCGGCTGTCCGGCATCGCGACGGCCACCCGCCGCTGGGCCGACGTCCTGGAGGGCACGAAGGCCAGGGTCCGCGACACCCGCAAGACCACGCCGGGCCTGCGTTCGCTGGAGAAGTACGCGGTCCGCTGCGGCGGCGGCGTCAACCACCGCATGTCCCTGTCGGACGCGGCGCTGGTCAAGGACAACCACGTGGTGGCCGCGGGCGGCGTCGCGCAGGCCTTCAACGCGGTGCGCGAGGCGTTCCCGGAGGTCCCGATCGAGGTCGAGGTCGACACGATGCACCAGGTCCGCGAGGTCCTGGACGCGGGCGCCGACCTGATCCTGCTGGACAACTTCACGGTTCCGGAGACCGAGGAGGCCGTCACGCTGGTCGCCGGCCGCGCGGTGCTGGAGTCCTCGGGCCGGCTCACGCTGGACACCGCCCGGGCGTACGCGGAGACCGGGGTGGACTACCTGGCGGTCGGCGGGCTGACCCACTCCTCGCCGATCCTGGACATCGGTCTCGATCTGCGCGAGGCGGTGTAACCCGTGCTGCTCACCATCGACGTAGGCAACACCCACACGGTCCTGGGCCTGTTCGACGGTGACGAGATCGTCGAGCACTGGCGCATCTCGACCGACCCGCAGCGCACGGCCGACGAGATGGCCGTGCTGATGCAGGGGCTGATGGGCATGCACCCGATGCTCGGCAGCGAGCTGGGCGACGGGATCCACGGCATCGCGATCTGCTCGGCGGTGCCGTCGGTCCTGCACGAGCTGCGCGAGGTGACCCGCCGCTACTACGGCGACGTGCCCGCGGTGATCGTGGAGCCCGGCACGAAGACGGGCGTGCCGATCCTGATGGACAACCCGAAGGAGGTCGGCGCGGACCGCATCGTGAACGCGGTCGCGGTGGTCGAGCTCTACGGGGGCCCGGCGATCGTGGTGGACCTCGGTACGGCGACCACCTTCGACGCGGTGTCCGCGAAGGGCGAGTACGTGGGCGGGGTGATCTCCCCGGGCATCGAGATCTCGATGGACGCGCTCGGCGTACGGGGCGCGCAGCTGCGCAAGATCGAGCTGGCCCGGCCGCGCCACGTGATCGGCAAGTCCACGGTCGAGGCGATGCAGTCGGGCGTGATCTACGGTTTCGCGGGTCAGGTCGACGGGGTCGTGGCCCGGATGGCCAAGGAGCTGGCCGGGCCGAACGGCGATCCGGACGACGTGCGGGTCATCGCGACCGGCGGTCTGGCCCCGATGGTGCTGGGCGAGTCGTCGGTGATCGACGACCACGAGCCGTGGCTGACGCTGATCGGGCTGCGGCTGGTGTACCAGCGCAACGTGCCGAGCTTCGAGTAGCCGGCCGGCCCGGTCCCGTCCGTCAGGGGTGGGACCGGGTCCCCGCCGCGGCCGGCGGTCCGGGCCTCAGCACGGGTGCGGGCGGGTCAGTATCCGGCGCAGGGCGGCGCGCCAGGGGTGGCGGGCCTCGCCGCCGTCCAGGACGGCCTGGAACTGCTGGTCGGAGCGGATGGCGCGGACGACGGCCACGTCGTCGCGACCGGGCGGCGGGGGCATGGGGTCCCCGTGCTGGGACGCGCGGTAGGTGTCGATGAGGTACTGCTCGATCGCTGTCATGACTCCACCCTCACCCCGTCGGCCCCGTCCCGCACGACGGTTGACGTTCCCCGTCAATCGTCCCGGCCGGGAGCCGCCCCGGGCGGGGACGATCACTCGTCCGGCGGCCGTGCCGGGACCCGCGCGGCCACCCGTACGGACGCCCCGGGCGCCCGGACCGGACCTCCCCCACGTGCGGGAACGGACAGAATGGGGCGATGAGCGTCACCATCGACATCGCCGGGCTCCCCCGCGAGCGGATCACCTTCGCGCCCTCCCCGCTGGCGGAGCTCTGCATGGCCCTGCACGCTCTCTCGCAGCCGTCGCACCACCCGCGGCTCGCCTCCTGGACGACCGCCACCTCCGCCTCGCTCGATCCGTGCCTCGCGGACCGCCTGCTGGAGGCCGACTTCATGTGGCGCAGCTCCTTCTCCGACATCTTCATGGCCTTCGCCGGGGTCCCCGGTGGGGCCGGGCGGCCGGCGGCGACGCTCGCCGAGGAGCTCGACGTGGTCGACCGGCTGGACGACGAGCGGTTCGTGGGGGCCGCCCTGGAGCACTGCCATCTGGGGCTCTACAACGAGGGCGGCGGGCCCTCGCCGCTGAAGGACCCGGCGGCCCGGGCCAGGGCGCTGGAGGCGGCCGCCGCCCGCGGCCCGCACCAGCTGGACTTCTCCGTGCGGCTGCTGGACGACACCGCGGCCGTGCGGGTGTGGCTCAGGCGGCTGCTGGAGGACTGCGACGAGGCGTTCTTCGCCGAGACGTGGAAGCGCCTGGAGCCCGGGCAGAGCGCCGACGCCCGGCACAAGGCCGAGCTGCTGCGCCGCAGGGGCCTGCAGGCCGCGCTGAAGGACGTCTCGACGGCGCTGAGCGTCGACGAGGGCCTCACCACCATCACCGCCGACAAGATGGTCCACGGGGCCACCACGGCCACCGACCCCCGAATAGGCAGCGGCCTCGTCTTCGTGCCGACCGACTTCGGCTGGCCGCATCTGCTGGTGCTGCACGCACCGCGGTGGCGGCCGGTGGTCCACTATCCGCTCGACACCCCCCGGCCGGCCGCCGGGCCGGGCTCGGTGGAGCTGCTCCAGCGGCGGATGGAGGCGCTGGCGCACCCGATGCGGATGATGCTGTGCCGGAGTCTGGCCCGGGCCCCGTACACGACGAGCGAACTGGCGAACGTGTACGGGATCACCGCGCCGGAGGTGTCGCGGCACCTGGCCGTCCTGAAAAGGGCCGGTCTGATGCATACGCGGAGGCAAGGCCGTTATGCCCAGCACCAGTTGGATCTGGGTGCTGTCGCCCGCATCGGGTCGGACTTCATCGAGGGCATCCTCCGGTAGGCCCTCCGACGGGGACAACCGGCAGGTGGATGGCTGGATTTGACCGGCCCAGACTCACCGATATACGGAATTCATAAACCGAAATCAGCGAAAACTCTGGCCATGATGGCCGCTTGCTGTCTAACGTGCGCTCACTGTTCCCCCACGTAACGCGCACCGCGTCCGCAGGACCGGCCCGCCGCGTTCCGCTGCGCTGTGCCTGCTCCGCCTTGTCGTGCCCAGCTACGCCTGCCCCGCTCGCCTGTCGTGGAAGGATCTTCATGCCCTCACGCCGTATAGCCGCAGCAACCGCCGCCCTGGCAGCCGCGGCCCTCGTCTCGCCCCTGCTGCTCGCCGGACCGGCCGGTGCCACCGGTAGCCCGCAGAGCGACGCCGCCAAGGCGGACGCGCTGGCCCGGAAGCTGGTCAAGGACGCGACCGGCAAGGGAGCCTTCAACCACCTCAAGGTCCTGCAGTCGATCGCCGACTACAACAACGGCAACCGGGCGGCCGGTTCCAAGGGCCACGAGCAGTCGGCCAAGTACGTCGAGGCCGTGATGAAGGCGGCCGGCTACAAGGTCACCCGCAACGAGTTCGACTTCGTCTTCGTCGAGACCATCGAGGAGAAGCTCACGGTCAACGGTGCGAGCGGGCGCGACGTCCCGATCCACCTGATGACCTACACGGCGAACTCCCCCGAGGGCGGTGTGACGGCCCCGGTCGCCGTCGCCCCGGTCGACGCGGACGGGACCAACGGCTGCGAGCCCGGCGACTTCGCCGCCGGCGCCTTCACCGGCAAGATCGCCCTGGTCAAGCGCGGCGGCTGCACCTTCGCGGTGAAGCAGCAGAACGCGGCGGACGCCGGTGCGGTCGGCGCGGTCATCTACAACAACACCGCGGGCGCCCTGAACGGCACCATAGGCGACCCGGCCGCGGGCAAGGTCCCCACGGGCGGCATCACCCAGGAGGACGGCGAGAAGCTGGCCGCCGAAGCCGCCGCGGGCCCGGTCGAGCTCACCCTCGACATCCGCGAGCTGCGGGAGAACCGCAAGACCTTCAACGTGGTCGCCGAGACCAAGGGCGGCGACGAGAACAACACGGTCTTCCTCGGCGCCCACCTCGACTCGGTCGCGGCCGGCCCGGGCATCAACGACAACGGATCCGGCTCCGCCGGCATCCTCCAGGTCGCCCAGCGGCTCGCGAGCGAGCAGAAGAAGATCAAGAACAAGGTCAAGTTCGCCTGGTGGTCGGCGGAGGAGTTCGGTCTGCTCGGCTCCGAGGCGTACGTCGCCGGTCTGACCGACGCGCAGAAGAAGCAGATCAAGCTCTACCTCAACTTCGACATGATCGGCTCGCCGAACGCCGCGTACTTCGTGTACGACGGCGACGACTCGGACGGCGTCGGCGCGGGCCCCGGCCCGGAGGGCTCCGCCCAGCTGGAGAAGGGGATCACCGACTTCCTCGACTCCAAGAAGATCCCGCACGCGGGCACGGACTTCTCCGGCCGCTCGGACTACGGCCCCTTCATCGAGGTCGGCATCCCGTCCGGCGGCACCTTCACCGGCGCCGAGGGCATCAAGACGCCCGAGGAGGCCGCGAAGTTCGGCGGCCAGGCCGGTGTCGCCTACGACGTGAACTACCACGGCGAGGGTGACGACATCACCAACATCGACCAGAAGGCGCTCGACATCAACGTCGACGTCATCGCGGACGCGGTCGGCCACTACGCCTGGGACCTCGCCCCGCTGTCGAAGCCGGTCGTGTCGAAGCCGACCCCCGGCGGCAGCGGCGGTGGCGGTGGTCTGCACCCGGGCCACGACGAGGTGAAGCAGTAGCCTCCGGCACCCGCGCGGTGTCATGAGGAGGGGCCGGATCCCGATCGGGGTCCGGCCCCTCCCCCGTGTCCGCCACCGGCCGGCCGGTCCCGCGCCGGTCAGGCCTGCGTCGGCCCGGTCTCCGGATCCGGCCCCGGTACCGGCCCCGGATGCGGCCAGGGCGGCACGCCCACCGGCTGGACCAGCCAGCCGAAGGCGCCCAGGCCGGAGCGGGAGGTCAGCTCCGCCGCCTCACCGGCCGCGGCCAGTGCCCGTACGTAGGCCGCCGGGTCCGAGGAGGCCAGGGCGAGCGGGGGCCGGGCGCCCGAGACCCCGAGGGCGGTCAGCGCCTCGCGCTGGGTCAGCAGCACCGATCCCGGCCCGGCGCAGGCGTCCAGCGCCACGTGGGCGGTGACGTCGCAGCTGCCGTCCGGGACCGCCGCGACCTCCCGGCCGCCCCGAAAGCCCGTCAGGGTGCCGAAGGGGGGCCGGGCCTGCCGGGTGTGGGCGTAGTCCACCGCCACCGCCAGGCCCCGCTCCAGGCTCCCGGCGGCCGCCGCCCAGGCCTCGTCGCGCGGGCGGCCGATCTCCGCGCGGCCGCCGCCCGGCCACCACCGCTCCAGCCAGGCCCGGTCCGCTTCCTCCAGCGGGCCGCCCCGGCTCTCCGTACCGTCCGGCGCGACCAGGACGTAGTGCCCGTCCTCGGCGACGTCGAGGGGGACGTTGTCCAGCCACTCGTTGGCGAAGAGCAGCCCGGTCACCCGCCCGGGCACCTCCCCGGTCCAGCGGATCCGCGGGTCGAGCCCCTCGGGCCGCCCGGCGCGTTCGACGGCGTACGGGCGCACGCGCGCGGCCGTCTCCGGGTCCAGCGCGGCGAGCACCCCGGACAGCAGCTCCGCCCGCCCGGCCCCCACGTCGACGAGGTCGAGCTCCCGCGGCCGCCCGAGCTCCGCGTCCACCCACCGCAGCAGCCGGGCCACGGCCCCGGCGTACAGGGCGGAGGCGTGCACGGAGGTGCGGAAGTGGCCGGCCGGACCCGGGCCCGCGGGACGCACGTAGAAGCCGTCGGGCCCGTACAGCGCGGCCTCCGTCGCACTGCGCCACCGGACCGCGGCGGTGGGTTCACCAGGAGTGCTCATCACCGAAGGCTATGCTCACCCTCCACCTTGGGGAGTATGTCCCCGGTGTCAGGTTCGGACCTCTGGTTGACTCCAGCACCTATCACCGTTCCCTACGCTGGGTTACGTGCAGCGCCTCTACGACTTCCTCCGCAGACACCCGACGGGCGTCGACAGCTTCTGGGCTGTGCTCTTCTTCGGGGTCTCGATGCTGAACGTCACGGGCGAGCCCGACATCAGCAGGCCCCTGAAGATCGTCGCCGTCCCCGTGGTGATCGCTCTGAGCACGGCCCTGGCCCTGCGCCGCAAGTGGACGCAGGCGATGTTCTGGCTCACCCTCGGAGCGGGCCTGCTCCAGCTGCTCGCGGGGATCGTCGCGGGGTTCTACGACATCGCGATGTTCGTGATCCTCTACACGGTCGCCGCGAGCGAGGTCCCGCGCTGGGTCTCGCGCACCGCGCTGGGCTGGGGGCTGGTGGCCGCGCCGCTCTACTTCCTGCGGTACGGCGTGGACAAGGGCGCCAACGACGTCGACAACGTCCTCTTCGCCATCTTCATGATCGTCCCCTTCGTGCTGGCCTGGGTGCTGGGCGACTCCCTGCGCACCCGGCGGGCCTATTACGCCCAGCTGGTCGAGCGCAACCAGCGGCTGGAGAAGGAGCGCGAGGCCCAGTCCAAGGTGGCCGTGGCCGCCGAGCGCGCCCGGATCGCCCGCGAGCTGCACGACGTCGTCGCGCACAACGTCTCGGTGATGGTCGTCCAGGCGGACGGCGCCGCGTACGTCATGGACGTGGCCCCCGAGCAGGCCAAGGAGGCCCTCCAGACCATCTCCGGCACCGGGCGCCAGGCCCTCGCCGAGATGCGCCGACTGCTCGGCGTCCTGCGCACCGGCGAGCCTCAGGAGTCCGAGGACTACGTCCCGCAGCCCGACGTCGAGCAGATCGAGGTCCTGGTCGAGCAGGTACGGGCGGCCGGGCTCACGGTGGACTTCGAGGTCGAGGGCGCCCCGCGGCAGCTGCCCAGCGGTGTCGAGCTGACGGCGTACCGGATCGTGCAGGAGGCCCTGACCAACACCCGCAAGCACGGCGGCCCCGAGGCCAGTGCCAGCGTCCGGCTGGTCTACTTCGACGACGGGCTCGGCCTGCTGGTCGAGGACGACGGCCGCGGCGCGGCCCACGAGCTGTACGAGGACGGCGGCGCGGACGGCGCCGGACACGGGCTGATCGGCATGCGCGAGCGGATCGGTATGGTCGGCGGAACCCTGGACGCGGGGCCGCGGCCCGGTGGCGGCTTCCGGATCAGCGCACTGCTGCCCCTGAAGAAGAGATGACGAGGACGAGGTAACTGATGTCCATCCGAGTGATGCTGGTCGACGACCAGGTCCTGCTGCGCACCGGCTTCCGCATGGTGCTCGCCGCCCAGCCGGACATGGAGGTCGTCGCCGAGGCGGGTGACGGCCTGGAGGCGCTGGAGGTGCTGCGGGCCACGAAGGTGGACGTGGTGCTGATGGACGTCCGCATGCCGAGGCTCGACGGTGTCGAGGCGACGCGGCGGATCTGCGAGCCCGCGGAACACCCGAAGGTGATCATCCTGACCACCTTCGACCTGGACGAGTACGCCTTCTCGGGCCTGAAGGCGGGCGCGAGCGGCTTCATGCTGAAGGACGTGCCGCCGGCCGAACTGCTCGGCGCCATCCGCTCGGTGCACAGCGGGGACGCGGTGGTGGCCCCGTCCACGACCCGGCGCCTGCTGGACCGCTTCGCGCCGATGCTGCCGACGACGACGCAGGAGCCGGAGCACAAGGAGATCGAGCGGCTGACGGAGCGCGAGCGCGAGGTCATGCTGCTGGTGGCGCAGGGCCTGTCGAACGGCGAGATCGCGGCGCGGCTGGTCCTGTCCGAGGCGACGGTCAAGACCCACGTGGGCCGCATCCTGACCAAGCTGGGCCTGCGCGACCGGGTCCAGGTGGTGGTCCTTGCCTACGAGACGGGCCTGGTCCGCGCGGGCGGCGGGACCGGCTGACCCCGGGCGCCGCGACCGGGCGGCTCCACCGGGGAGGAACTCCTCAGCCGTCGCGATCCTCGTCGTCGGCGAACCGCGTCTCAAGGGCGTCGGCGTAGCCGTCGAGGGGGTCGTCGGTCTCCACGACGGCGAAGCGGCACCTGCTGTCCTTGAGGGACAGCAGGGAGGTCCGCTCGGCGCGCAGTCCGCTGACCGCGGGGTCGATCGCCTTCATGAGGTTCACGTCGGACGCGCACATCACCGTCGTGACGGGCGAAGAAGTCGCGCCAGAAGCAGCGTCGGACGTCCATCTCGAAGAGCCCCGGCTCCGGCCGTTGGAAATCGAACCGGAAGTGGGCAGGGTAGAGCTTCACCATCACGCGGCACGTCTTCGCGATCTTGTCGAGCGCGTGGTCCCGCTCGTTGAGCGCCGAGAAGGCCAGGTCGTACGGGCGCCTCAGCACTGGGGTCATGCCTTGTCGATGGCCTTCACGGCGTCACCCTGCAGGGGTTCCAAGTCCTCGAATTCTGCGAAAGAGCCTGGTGCCGGGCCTCCGGGGTCGCCACCCGGCGCCGGCCGGCCGCCGGGCCGGTCTCACTCCTGCGGGCCGGTCTCCGTCATCCAGCGGTCCGGGCGGGCGCTCGCGCGGGAGGTGTGGGAGCGGGCGGCCTGGTCGTGCAGGAGCTGCGCGGCCTCGGAGGCCGCCCGCAGCCGGGCGGTGACCGTGCCGTTCGCGCCGGTGTCCACGTGGACGTCGGCGACGCCGCGGGCCCGGGCCCACGGGCCCTGGGAGAAGCGGACGCTCTGCACCTTGGCGTGCGGGACGATCTCCGTACGCCGGCACAGGCGGCCGTGCCGGGCGGCGAACACCTCCGGGGAGAGCGCCAGGGCGTAGCCCTTCCACCACACCGGGACCACCCAGCGCGATCCGGTGTCCGGGGAGCCCGAGAAGGACAGGCCCGCCAGGTCCACCCCGGGCAGGACGCGGGCGATCACGGCGTACGCGGCGGCCCGGGAGGCCACCGGCACCAGGACCTCGTTCTTCGACCCGGCCACGGCCAGCTCCACCCGGACCCGGTCGCTGCGCCGCCACAGCAGCGGCTCCACGATCCGTACGGTCTGCACACGGCCCGGCGGCACGGTCTCGTGGGCCCGGTCCAGCATCCCGTGGTCCAGGCGCAGCCCGTCCGGGGACTCGGCGACCCGCCAGTCGTACTCGGTGAGGAAGCGGCCGACAGTGGCCGCCCAGACCCCGCCCAGCATCGGGAGCAGGGTGACGACGGCCGCCCACGGGCTGGAGCTGATCCACCACACGAAGAACGGCGCGACGATCCCGCCGGCCAGCGCGGCCCAGACGCCGAGGCTGAGCACCAGCGAGAGGGCGAGCTCCCTCGGGGTCACCCGCAGCAGTTCGCGCTGCGGGGCCTCGCCGAGGCGCACCGCCTCCTCGGGGGCGAAGCCGGCGGCGCGTGCCAGGAGCTCGGCGCGCAGAGCGACGGCCTCCTGCTCGCCGAGGAAGGACAGCTGGTCCTTCTCCTCGGTGCCGATGACGTCGAGCCGCAGACTCGCGACTCCGGTCAGCCGGGCCAGCAGCGGCCGGGTGACGTCCACGGCCTGGAGCCGGTCCAGCCGGATGTGCGCGGTGCGGCGGAAGAGCAGTCCGGTACGGATGCGCAGTTCGGTGTCGGTCACGGCGTAGTGGGTGAACCACCAGCTCAGGAACCCGTACACGCCGAACATCAGGACCACGCCGACCAGCGTCACCAGCCGCAGGAGCGTGGAGAGGTCCGCCACCCAGCGCGCCGCCCGGTCGCCCTGCTGGGCGAGGATGCCGACGGTCGCGGCGATCGGCACCCAGGCGCGGCGCAGCGGCGTGAAGGGGTGCAGCCGGCGCTCGGTCCCCGGCCCCGGGGTACCGGGCTCGTCGCCCGCCGGACCGGAGGTCACAGGCCCGCCGTCCTTGCCTCGCCGAGGGCGGCGAGCCGGTCGCGCAGCCGCTCCGCCTCGGCCGGCACCAGCCCGGGGATCCGGGCGTCGGTGGCCGCCGCCGCCGTGTGCAGCTGCAGGGAGGCCAGGCCGAAGCGCCGCTCCAGCGGGCCCGAGGTGACCTCGACCAGCTGCATCCGGCCGTACGGCACCACGGTCTGCTCCCGCCACAGCACCCCGCGGCTGATCAGCAGGTCGTCGGCGCGCTCGGCGTACCGCCAGGACCGCCAGTTGCGGCCGATGAGCACCCAGCCCCACGCCCCGGCGGCGAGCCAGAACGCCCCCACCGCCGCCCACGCCGGCCCCACGAGGAGACCGAGCAGCAGCCCGGTCGCCGACGCCAGCAGACAGGTCCAGCCCACGAGCAGCGTCCGCCGCAGGGTGAGCAGTCCGCCCGGCAGCCCGACCCAGCCGGGCTCGCCCGTCTCGCCCTTCGTCCCCGTATCCATCCCCCCACCTTAGGACTGAGACAATGCCCGCATGACGGAGACCACGGTCGGCATCGGCGGAGCGGCGGAGAGCACCGACATGGTGCTCAACATCGGCCCCCAGCACCCTTCCACGCACGGCGTGCTGCGCCTGCGCCTCGTCCTGGACGGGGAGCGGATCGCCAGCGCCGAGCCGGTGGTCGGGTACATGCACCGCGGTGCCGAGAAGCTCTTCGAGGCCCGTGACTACCGGCAGATCGTGATGCTCGCGAACCGTCACGACTGGCTGTCGGCGTTCTCGAACGAACTCGGCGTGGTCATGGCCGTCGAGCGGATGCTCGGCATGGAGGTCCCCGAGCGGGCCGTGTGGATGCGGACCCTGCTGGCCGAGCTGAACCGGGTGCTGAACCACCTGATGTTCCTCGGCTCGTACCCGCTCGAACTGGGCGGGATCACCCCGATCTTCCACGCGTTCCGCGAGCGCGAAGAGCTCCAGGCCGTCATGGAGGAGATCTCCGGCGGCCGCATGCACTACATGTTCAACCGCGTGGGCGGCCTCAAGGAGGACCTCCCGGCCGGCTGGCTCGGCCGGGCCCGCGCCGCGATCGCCGACGTCCGCACCCGGATGGACGTCTACGACAAGCTGGTCCACGGGAACGAGATCTTCCGCGGCCGTACCCGCGGCGTCGGGGTCCTGTCCGCCGAGGCGGTGCACGCGTACGGGGTCTCCGGCCCGATCGCCCGCGCCTCCGGCGTCGACTTCGACCTGCGCCGCGACGAGCCGTACCTGGCCTACGGCGAACTCCAGGACGTCCTGAAGGTGGTCACCCGCACCGAGGGCGACTGCCTGGCGCGCTTCGAGTGCCTGCTGGAGCAGACCCACAACGCCCTCGACCTCGCCGTGGCCTGCCTGGACCGGATGGACGACCTCCCGCCGGGTCCGGTCAACCAGCGCCTGCCCAAGGTCCTGAAGGCGCCCGAGGGGCACACCTACGCCTGGACCGAGAACCCGCTGGGCATCAACGGCTACTACCTGGTGTCCAAGGGCGAGAAGACCCCGTACCGGCTGAAGCTGCGCAGTGCCTCCTACAACAACATCCAGGCGCTGGCCGTGCTGCTGCCGGGGCAGCTGGTCGCGGACATGGTGTCGATCCTGGGCTCGCTGTTCTTCGTCGTCGGCGACATCGACAAGTAGCCGTGATGCAGAGGGAGCAGGCGGAGCGGGTGCGCGAGGCGCGGTCGGCCCGGCGGCGGGCCGCGGCGGAACCGGTGCGGGACTGATGTCGGTGCGGCAGGGCAGACTTGGCGGCATGTCCCACTCCCCCCGCCGGGCCTGCCCCGCCTGCGGCCGCGACTGCGCCGTCACGGCGGGCCGCATCGCCCGCCACGACCCGCCCGCATCCCGCGGCGACCTGGTGTCCTGCCCCGGGTCGCGGGCCCGGGTGGTGCTCGGCGCCTCCGCACCGACGCTGGACGGCTTCGTCCTGCCCGAAGTGCCGGGGCAGCTGCCGCTGTTCTGAGGCGCCGCGCGTACACGGCCGTGCGCCCGCAGCACCGGACTGGAACGAACGCTCTATCCAATTCTGCGGATAGAATCCGGCCATGGCAGCGACAGGGACGAAGACGGGACCGGGGACGCGCGAGCGGCTGGTCCGCACCGCATCCCGCCTCATGCAGCACGGCGGCTACGAGAACACCCCGGTCAAACAGCTCGTCCGCGAGGCGGAGGCCACCCTGGGCTCGCTCTACCACTTCTTCCCGGGCGGCAAGCAGGAGCTCGCGGTGGCCGCGATCCACTTCGGTGACGAGGAGTTCGCCGCGCTCCTGCGCGCGGGACTCGCCGCCCGCCCGGACCCGGCGGAGGCGGTCGAGGCGGTCACCGGCCTGCTCGCGGAGGCCCTGGAGGCCTCCGACTGGCGCGACGGCTGCCCGGTGACGGCCACCGCCCTGGAGACGGTCGGCCGCCTCCCCGACCTGCAGGCGGCCTGCGCCCGGGCCTTCGCCCACTGGCAGGAGCTGGTCGCGGCGAAGCTCCTGGCCTCCGGCTACCCGGAGGAGGAGGCGCGCGATCTGGCGATCACCGTGGTCAACACCCTGGAGGGCGCGGAGATGACCTCGCAGGTCACCCGGAGCCGGACCCCGCTCACGGTGGCGGGCCGGCACCTGGCCCGGCTGGTGGCCTCGTACGGCCCCTGACCGGACACGGCCTAGGAGATCGCGGTGCGCAGGCGGACCACGTCGATCGGCTCGGTCTCGTCGTGGGCCGTCAGGTCGATGACCTGGCCCACCGCGCGGGTCTCGTCGGTCGGCGGCTTGAACTGCGGCTCGGTGCTCTGCTGCGCCGACTCCGCCTTGTGCACGGCGAGGGCTTCGGCACCCACCACGTCGGCCAGGTCCTCGTTCTGCACCGCCTCGATCGCCGCACGGGCCTGCGCCGAGTTCTTGGTGCCGAAGAAGTCGAAGCCGCCCTCGACACGGGAGGCCGTACGCCGCTGAGCCGCGTACGGGGCCACGGCGGCCGCGGGACGGCGGGCCGGGACCGAGGTGGCGCCGGTGGCGGCCACGGGCAGCTCCCCCACGGCCCGCGCCTTGGGCAGCGCACGCTCCTGCGCCTTGCGGGCCAGCGCCGCCATGGCCGCGTGGGCCTTGGCGTAGCCGACCGAGGTGGGCGCGCCCGCCGAGGTGCGCTCCTCGGAGACGGCCGGAAGCTGCTTGGGGTCGGCCGGAGCGGTGTTCGACGAGGCCTCGATGGCCAGGAGCCGGCGCTTCTCCAGGGCGCTGGCGCGCTCGGTCTCGGCCGTGGCGTACCGGCGCAGCAGCGCCGCGTGCTCGCCCCGCAGGCCCGCCAGTTCGACGCGCTTGGCGCGGAGCTTGGCATCGAGCCGGGCCCGCAGCATCCGGGCCTCCTCGAGGTCGGACTCCAGCTCGGCTATGCGCTCGTCGGTGCGCCACTCGTCCTTGACCCGCTCGCGGGCGAGTTCCGCGACCCGGCGGCCCGCACTGCGGTCCCAGGCGCGCATCACGACGGCGCCGGCGATCCCGGCGGCCGCGGCGAGTGCCGCGAGCAGCCTCAGCGCAGTTCCGTCGTCGGGGCCGGCGAGCAGCCAGGCGGCGCCGGCGCTGGTGACGGACACACCGGCAACGGCCGTCGGCGTGAGCAGCCGGTGCAGGGGTTCGGGATTGCGGTGGCGTCCACGGGGCATGGCCTGAAATTTACAGGGCGTAGAGGTCGTGTGGGGTACCCACCCGGCAATCTGTTCCCGGGCAGTTACCCCACATTTCTCCATCAACCAGTAGGCACTACTTCTTCACGAGGCCCTTCGACTCCAAGTAGGCCTTCGCGACGTCGGCCGGCTTGGCGCGCTCGGCGTCCACCTTCCGGTTCAGGTCGACGAGGTCGGCGGTCGTGAGCACCTTGGTCAGCTTGTCGAGCGCGGCCGCGACCTCGGGGGCTCCGGCGTCCTTGGCGTTGACCACCGGCAGCACGTTGTCCGCGTTCTGGAGCTTCTTGTCGTCCTCCAGCAGGACCAGGCCGAAGCTGTCGAGGGTGGCGTCCGTGGTCGTGGTGAGCACGAGCTGGTCGACGCCGTCCTTGACCGCCTGCTTGGCCTGCGGGGTGCCGACGCCCTTCGGGTCAATACCGGAAACTTGAATTCCGTACGTCTTCGTCAGTCCGGGCCCGCAGAAGGGGCGGACCGAGCATTCGTCGCCCGCCGCGATCTTCACCTTCAGCCCCGACTTGCCAAGATCGGAAAGGGACTTGAGGTTGTTCTTCTCGGCGAATTCCTTGCTCACCGCGAATGCGTTCTGGTCGACCGCGGAGCCGGCGGGCAGCGCCTTCAGCCCGAGCGGGCCCGCGAGCTTCTCCAGGCCCGCCACCGTCGCGGCGACGTCGCTGGAGGCGACCGGCTTCTCCTCGGGCGCCTTCGGACCGTTCACCTTGGCGTTCAGGAACTCCGCGAGCGTCGCCGCGTACTCCGGGACGACGTCGATCTCGCCCTTCTCCAGCGACGGCTCGTACAGCTCGCGGTTGTTGACCGTCTTGACGGACGTGCTGTAGCCCGCGTCCTTCAGGACCTGCGCGTACAGCTCCGCCAGCACGTTCGACTCGGTGAACCCGGCCGCGCCGATCACCAGGCTGCCCTTGCCCTCCGCCGCCGGGGCGGCGGAGGAGCCGCCGTCCTTGCTCTTCTCCAGGCTGTCACCGCCGCACGCGGCCAGCGACACCGTCAGGGCCAGGGCGCCCAGGGACGCGCCGAGGACGCGCGTGGTCTTGGTCATGGAGTTGCTCCGTTCGAGAAGGGGGACGGGAATCAGCGGTGGGCGCCGGCTCGGGGCAGCAGCCGGTCGGCCGCCACCAGCACGCCCTCCACCAGCAGGGCCAGGGCGGCCACGAGCAGGGCCCCGGCGACGACCTGCGGGGTGTTGTAGGTGTTGAAGCCGGCGGTGATGATGCGGCCGAGACCGCCCTGCCCGACCATGGCGGCGATCGTGGCCGTGGCGATGACCTGCACGGATCCCGAACGCAGCCCGGTCATCACCAGGCCGCGCGCGAGGGGCAGTTCCACCCGCCAGAAGAGCTGGCCGCCGGACATGCCCATCCCGCGGGCCGCCTCGACCACCGAGCGGTCCACCTCGCGCATACCGACGTACGCGTTGGTCAGCAGCGGCGGGACAGCGAACAGCACGAGGGCGGCCACCGTCGGCAGGTAGCCCGCGTTGCGCAGCGGGGAGACCATGAAGAGCGCCAGCACCGCGAAGACCGGAACAGCCCGGCCGACGTTGGAGACGTTGACCGCGAGGGTGCCGCCCCGGCCGAGGTGGCCGAGGTACAGGCCGACCGGCAGCGCGATCGCGCAGGCGATCGCCAGCGCGAGCCCGCTGACGTAGACGTGCTCGCCGAGCCGGTGCCAGACGCCGTTCTCCCCGGCCCAGTTGGCGCCGTTCGCGAGCCAGTCCCAGGCCCCTCCCGCCACACCCATGCCCTCAGGCCCCCTTCGCCCGGCCGGAGGGCCGGCCACCGGCCCGGGTCCACGGCGTGAGCAGCCGCTGCAGGCCCAGCAGCAGCAGGTCCGCGACGAGCGCCAGCAGCACGCACAGCACCGAGGCGGTGAGCACCTGCGCCTTGAAGGAGCTGTTCACCGCGGGCGCTATGAGATTGCCGAGGCCGCCCTTGCCGACGATGGAGCCGACCGTGGTCAGCGCGACCGTCGAGACCGTGGCGATCCGTACGCCGGCCAGCAGCGTGGGCAGCGCCAGCGGCAGTTCCACCTGCCACAGCAGCCTCCCCGGGCCGTATCCCATGCCGCGCGCGGCCTCCCGCACCTCCTCGGGGACGGCCTCCAGGCCGGCCAGCGCGTTGCGGACCAGGATGGTCAGCGAGTACAGCACCAGACCGGTCACGACCAGCGCCGCCGAGAGCCCGAAGACGGGCAGGAGCAGGGAGAACATGGCCAGTGAGGGGACCGTGTAGAGCAGGGTGGTGAAGGTGAGCACGGAAGCCGACCAGCGCCGGCCGCGGCGGGCCAGCAGGGCGAGCGGCACGGCCACGACCAGGCCGATCAGGACGGACGCACCGGTGATCCACACGTGCTCGACGGTGGCGTCGGTGAGCTCCTGGGAGCGGGAGGTGACGTAGTCCCAGCAGATCCAGTCGTTCGCCACCAGGCAGTTCTGCCCCGACACGCGCCTCACCCCCCGTCCTCAAACGTACACATGCTCGATCACCCGGCCTCGAACGACCCTAACCCCCATCACCGCCGATGGCCGGAATCCTTCGCACGGGGGCAACACGCCCTTCACAATCGCGCGGCGCCGGTGAGGAAAGATGGGTGCGTGATCCGATTCGAGCATGTGACCAAGCGCTACCCCGACGGGACGACGGCCGTCGAGGACCTGTCCTTCGAGGTGGCGGAGGGAGAACTGGTCACGCTGGTCGGACCGTCCGGCTGCGGCAAGACGACCACCATGAAGATGGTCAACCGGCTCATCGACCCGACGTCCGGCCGGATCCTGCTGGGCGGCGAGGACATCGCGGCCGCCGACCCGGTCGAGCTGCGCCGCCGCATCGGGTACGTCATCCAGCAGGTCGGGCTCTTCCCGCACAAGACCGTGCTGGAGAACACCGCGACCGTGCCGCAGCTGATCGGCACCCCCAGGGCCGCGGCCCGCGCCCGCGCGGCCGAACTGCTGGAACTGGTCGGACTGGACCCGTCGGTGTACGGGAGCCGGTACCCGGAGCAGCTGTCCGGCGGGCAGCGCCAGCGCGTCGGCGTCGCCCGCGCGCTCGCCGCCGATCCGCCGGTGCTGCTGATGGACGAGCCCTTCGGCGCCGTGGACCCGGTGGTGCGCGAGCGGCTCCAGAACGAGTTCCTGGCCCTGCAGCGGACCGTGCGCAAGACGATCCTGCTGGTCACGCACGACCTGGAGGAGGCGATCCGGCTCGGCGACCGCATCGCGGTGTACGGGACGGGCACCATCGAGCAGTTCGACCGGCCGGCGGCGGTACTGGGAGCCCCGGCCACCCCCTACGTGGCCTCCTTCGTCGGCGCCGACCGGGGACTCAAGCGGCTCGCCGTCACCACCCTCGGAACCGACGACCTGGCACCGGCCGAGGGCCCGGCGCCCGGTGCGTCGGTGGAGCTCGGCGCGACGCTGCGCGAGGCGCTCGCCGCACTGCTCCAGGAGGACTCGGGCCGGATCGGCGTCACGGACCCGGACACCGGCGAGCTGGCCGGCGTACTGACTCCCGAGGGCGTCCACCGGGCACTGCGCCGGGCCGAGTTGCAGGAGGCCTGAGAAGGCGGCGGGCACGGGAAAGGGGCCCGACCTGCCGGTCGGGCCCCTGGTCCTGCCGTCGCACCGCACGGCCGTCAGGCCTGGATGCGGCCGCTCATCCACACCAGCATCGGCGGGATCTCGCGGCGCCACGTGTTGAAGTTGTGGCCGCCGCTGTCGAGGATGATGGACGAGACCCGGTCCGGGCCCTGCACCTTCTTGATGAACTTCTTGGTGTCCGAGAGGTTCGGCTCGCCCTTCTCGCTGCTGGTGACGAGGAAGGACGTACCGGCCGGCTTCTTGTTCTCCATGACGTGCAGGATGTCCGCGCGCTTCTTCAGCTTCTCGTCGCCGTGGAAGAGGTCACCGGTCGTCGGGTCGTCCGGAGCGTCGTAGTACGCGGACAGGCCCGCGGCGGCACCGAAGGTCTGCGGGTAGTGCGCGGCGATCTTCAGGGCGCAGTAACCACCCGTGGAGTTGCCGATGAAGCCCATGTTCTCGGGCTTCTTGCCGACCCGGAAGGTGTCCTGGATGGCCTGCGGGAGGTCCACCCCGAAGAAGGTCTCGGTCTGCGGGCCGCCGGGGACGTCGACGCACTCGGTGTCACGCGGCGGCGCCACCGTCGGGCGCAGCATGACCAGGATCATCGGCTTCATCTTGCCCGACTTGGACAGGCTGAAGGCCTTCATCGGGTAGTCGAGCCCTTTGATCAGGTTCTCGGCGGTGCCCGGGTAGCCGGTCAGGACGACGGACGCCGGAAAGTTCTCGTCCTTGTGCTGCGGCTGGAAGTACTCCGGCGGGAGCCACACGTAGCCGGGGCTCGTTATCTTCGACTTCTGCCCGGATATGGCAACCTTCAGGATCTGACCGCCCACCTGGGGCTTGGCGCCACCGGGGACGTCCAGCTTCTGCTTGTCGACGACCTTGATGTCCTTGCTGCTCATCGAGTGGTCGACGACCTTGCCCATCGACGTCTCCCGGCCGAGCAGATCGGCCCACGAACCGTAGAACAGGAACGACTTGTTGGCCGCGAGCCCCACGGCGGAGAACAGCGCCAGCTGGGTCGCCAGCAGGAGCCCGATACGGCCGGCGAACGCCCGCCAGGTGCGGCCGGAGAGCTTCGGCCAGAACCAGATGGTGGCCGCGAACAGCAGCACACCGGCGAGGACGGCCAGCGCCAGGACCGTATTACTGGTGAGACCCATGAGCAGTCAGTCGACTTTCTGATGGCAGGACTGGAAATTTCCGACGGAAGAGTGAACCCGCTGTCCGTCGATGTCGTCCTAAGGGACGCACCACACACCGGAGGCTGTCGCGGCCTTCGGCCACATGATCTCTCGCGGAGCAACGGGAAGCGATGTCTAGCAGGATAGATGGCGATAAGTCGGGACAGGTTCCGAGCAGGGTCCGCCGAATCCTCCGAGGCCCACAGCCGGAGTCGGTGCCCGGCCTGGTAGGTACGGCCGTCATGATCGTCGGCCTTCTGGACATCGCGGCCGGTGTCTTCCCGCGCTTCCGGCACAGCCGGATCCACGCGGTCACCGAGGTGCTGCCGGGGTCCCTGGGCCCGTTCGCGGCCGCCCTGTCCATCAGCGCGGGCGTACTGCTGCTGCTGCTCGCCCACGGCCTCAAGCGGCACAAGCGGCGTGCCTGGCGGGCCGCCGTCGTCCTGCTGCCCGCGGGCGCGGCAGCGCAGTTCATCTACCGCAACTCGATCATCGGCGTGGTCATCGCGGCGGCGCTCCTCGCGCTGCTCCTGCGCCACCAGAGCGAGTTCAAGGCGCTGCCCGACCCGCGCAGCCGCTGGAAGGCGCTCGCGAACTTCGTCCTCATGAGCGCCGGCTCCATCGGCCTGGGCCTGGTCATCGTCAACGTCCACCCGGGCAAGGTCGTCGGCAAGCCCGGCCTGTCCGAGCAGCTCTCCCACGTCATCCAGGGCCTCTTCGGCTACGAGGGCCCCGTCGCCTACGCCGGCCGGGTGTCCTGGACCGTCGGATACTCCCTCGGCGCCCTCGGCATGCTGACCGCCCTCACCACCATCTACCTCGCCTTCCGCCCCGAGCACCCGGCCGCCCGCCTCACCGTCGACGACGAGGGCAAGCTGCGCGAGCTGCTCGCCAAGCACGGCGGCCGCGACTCCCTCGGCCACTTCGCGCTCCGCCGCGACAAGGCCGTCGTCTTCTCCCCCAGCGGCAAGGCCGCCGTCACCTACCGCGTCGTCTCCGGCGTGATGCTCGCCTCCGGCGACCCGATCGGCGACGTCGAGGCGTGGCCCGGCGCGATCGAGCGGTTCATGGAGGAGGCCAAGGCCCACTCCTGGACCCCGGCCGTCATGGGCTGCAGCGAGACCGGCGGCGAGGTCTGGACCCGCGAGACCGGTCTCGACGCCCTGGAGCTGGGTGACGAGGCGATTGTCGATGTCAAAGACTTCTCCCTCTCGGGCCGAGCCATGCGCAATGTCCGCCAGATGGTGAAGCGCATCGAGCGCAACGGCTACACCACCAAGGTCCGCCGGGTCAGCGAGCTGACCGCGGAGGAGCTGGAGCAGGTCCGCGGCGCGGCCGAGGCCTGGCGCGGCACCGACACCGAGCGCGGCTTCTCGATGGCGCTGGGCCGGGTCGGCGACCCGGGCGACGGCGACTGCTTCATCGCCACCGCCCACCGCGTCGAGGAGGGCGACACCAGCCCCTTCGGCGACCTGAAGGCCATCCAGCACTTCGTGCCGTGGGGCAAGGACGGCATGTCGCTGGAGCTGATGCGCCGCGACCGCGGCGCCGACCCCGGCATGAACGAGCTGCTGATCGTCGCCTCCCTGGAGGCCTGCCCGGCCCTCGGCATCGAGAAGGTCTCCCTGAACTTCGCGATGTTCCGCTCGGCCCTGGCCCGTGGCGAGAAGATCGGCGCCGGCCCCGTCCTGCGGATGTGGCGCAGCCTGCTGGTCTTCCTCTCCCGCTGGTTCCAGATCGAGTCGCTGTACAAGTTCAACGCGAAGTTCCGCCCCCGCTGGGAGCCGCGCTTCGTGGTCTTCCGCACCACCCGCGACCTGCCCCGCATCGGCTTCGCCGCCATGCAGGCCGAGGGCTTCGTGACGCTGGCCCTGCCGCGCCTGTTCGCCAGCCGCCGCCGTCCCAAGCCGGTCCGCACCTGCTCGCACAACCTGGTGGCGTCGGTCCCGAAGCAGGCCGAGCGCGAGGTCCAGCCCGCGTAGGCCCACCGCTCCCGCGACACCCCCGAAGGCCCGGCCGGTCACCCCGGCCGGGCCTTCGGCGTACCCCGCAGGGAGCTGTCATATCCAGGTCAGCCCTACCCTTGAGCCATGAACACGAAGCGCGGAGCCACCGGCAGGGGCCGGGTCGCAGGTCTGCCGGAATGGGACCGCTGCGCGGTCATGGGCGTCGTCAACGTGACCCCCGACTCCTTCTCCGACGGCGGCCGCTGGTTCGACACCACCGCTGCCGTCAAGCGCGGGCTGGACCTCGTCGCCGAGGGCGCCGACCTCGTCGACGTCGGCGGCGAGTCCACCCGCCCCGGCGCCTCCCGCGTCGACGAGGAGGAGGAGCTGCGCCGCGTCGTGCCCGTGGTGCGCGGCCTGGCCTCCGAGGGCGTCACCGTCTCCGTCGACACGATGCGCGCGGCCGTCGCCGCCCGGGCCGTCGACGCCGGCGCCGCCCTGGTCAACGACGTCAGCGGCGGCCTCGCCGACCCCGGCATGATCCCGGCCGTCGCCGCGGCCGAGGTCCCCTTCGTGGTCATGCACTGGCGCGGCTTCAGCGCCGACATGAACAGCCTCGCCGTCTACGACGACGTACTCGCCGAGGTCACCGCCGAGCTCCGGGCCCGCATCGACGCGGTCGTCGCCGGCGGCATCGCCCCCGAGCGGCTCCTCGTCGACCCGGGCCTCGGCTTCGCGAAGAACGCCGAGCACGACCTGGCCCTGGTCGCGCACATGGCCGACCTGCGCGCCCTCGGCTTCCCGCTGCTGGTCGCCGCCTCCCGCAAGCGCTTCCTCGGCCGGGTCCTGGCCGGCGGGACCGACGCCACCCCGCCCCCGGCCCGCGAACGCGACGCCGCCACGGCCGCCGTCTCCGCCATCGCCGCGCACCAGGGCGCCTGGGCCGTACGGGTCCACGAGGTACGGGCGACCGCCGACGCGGTTCGGGTGGCCCGCGCCGTGGAAGGGGCACTCTGACTTTCATCGACCGACAAGGAGAACAGTGAGCAGAACCGACATCGAAGCGGTCGAAGAGGTCAACACGGCCTTCTACGAGGCAATGGAGCGGGGGGACTTCGACGCTCTGTCGGCGCTCTGGCTGGAGGACGAGATCTCCTGCGTGCACCCCGGCTGGCCGGTGCTCTCGGGCCGGGGCGAGGTACTGCGCTCGTACGCGCTGATCATGTCCCACACCGACTACATCCAGTTCTTCCTCACCGACACCAAGGTGGCCGTCATAGGCGACACGGCACTGGTGACGTGCACGGAGAACATCCTCAGCGGCGGACCCGCCGAGGACGGCGGAGAGCTCGGCCCGCTCGTCGGCCAGCTGGTCGTCGCCACGAATGTGTTCCGACGCACATCCGAGGGCTGGCTCCTCTGGTCCCACCACGGTTCTCCCGTCCTCACGGAGTCCGACGAGGACGACGAGGACCCCTCCTCCTGACCCCTACGGCGGGTACCCGACTGTTTCGCAGGTAAATTCGAAGTCGGACGACGCCGACCGCACTCGGCGCAGGCCCATGGCCCCGGGGAGCCCCGGGACCGGATGCACCTACGAAAGCAGGAGTGATTCGCGTGGATCGTGTCGCGCTGCGCGGCCTCAAGGCTCGCGGGCACCACGGCGTCTTCCCCCGGGAACGCGAGGAGGGCCAGACCTTCATCGTCGACCTCGTGCTGCACCTCGACACCCGTCCCGCAGCGGCGGGTGACGACCTGGCGAAGACCGTGCATTACGGGGTAGTAGCCGAAGAGGTCGTCGACGTCGTCCAGGGTGAGCCCGTCGACCTGATCGAAACCCTGGCCGAGCGAATCGCCCAGCAGTGCCTCAAGCACGAAGCGGTGGCGCAGGTGGAGGTCGTCGTCCACAAGCCGGACGCGCCCATCACCGTCCCCTTCGACGACGTGACCATCACGATCACCCGGAGCCGCGCATGAACAACGGACTGAACGCCCAGAGCGACCCCACGGTCCAGCCGGTACCCGCCTCCGTCGTGGAGGCGGTCGACGCCGCGGACGTCACCCTGTCCAACCCGAAATGGGCCGTCATCGCGCTCGGCGCGAACCTGGGCAACCGCCTGGAGACCCTGCAGGGCGCCATCGACGCCCTCGGCGACACCCCGGGCATGCGGGTCAAGGCCGTCTCCCCCGTCTACGAGACCGAGCCGTGGGGCGTCGAGCCCGGCTCGCAGCCCTCGTACCTCAATGCGGTCGTCGCCGTGAAGACCACCCTGCCGCCGTCCTCGCTCCTGGAGCGCGCGCACGCCGTCGAGGAGGCCTTCGACCGCGTCCGCGAGGAGCGCTGGGGCCCGCGCACGATCGACGTCGACATCGTCGCGTACGCCGACCGCGTCTCCGACGACCCGGTCCTCACCCTGCCGCACCCCCGCGCCCACCAGCGCGCCTTCGTGCTGGCCCCGTGGCACGACATCGACCCGGAGGCCCAGCTCCCGGGCCGGGGCCCGGTCTCCACCCTCCTGGCCGGAATCGGCCTGAGCGGCGTCACGCCGCGCCCCGACCTGGAACTCCACCTCCCCGACTAGTCGTTAGCCTGTGGACTGCTGACGGACTGTGCGGAAGGCGGGGAGCGGGCAAGTGAAGCAACTGAGGCCGGGGGTCCTGGCGGGCATCTTCGTGGTCGCCGGGGTCCTGTCCTGGGCCGGCGCCCGGCTGTGGAACGCGTACGGCACCCTGCCGGGCGTTCCGCTGGCCGCGCCGATCGTCCTGGGGGTCATCGCCGTGGTGCTGCTGGCCACCGCGCTGTCCCTGAAGGCCCGTCTCAAGGCCCAGCGGGAGCGCCGCCCGGGCGCGAAGGGCGTGGAGCCGCTGATGGCCGCCCGCGCGGTGGTCTTCGGCCAGGCCAGCGCGCTGGTGGCGGCGCTGGTGGCGGGCATGTACGGCGGTGTGGGGGTCTTCCTGCTGACCGACGCCCTCGACGTCCCAGCCCGCCGCGACCAGGCCTGGTATGCCGGCTTCTCGGTCCTCGCGGGCATCGCGGTCATCGCCGCCGCGCTCTTCCTGGAGCGCGTCCTCAAACTCCCCGAGGACGAGGACCCCACCGCGGAAACCCCCGCCCGGGCCTGACCCGGGCGGGGCCGGCGCCGGTCAGCGGGCCATGATCAGGCTCATCGCCTCGTTGCGGGTGGCGGGGTCGCGGAGCTGGCCGCGGACCGCCGAGGTGATGGTCTTCGCGCCGGGCTTGCGGACCCCGCGCATGGTCATGCACATGTGCTCGCACTCGATGACCACGATGACGCCGCGCGGGTCCAGGATCTCCATCAGGGAGTCCGCGATCTGCGTGGTCAGGCGTTCCTGCACCTGGGGGCGGCGGGCGAACACGTCCACGAGGCGGGCCAGCTTCGAAAGGCCAGTGATCTTGCCGTCGGTGGACGGGATGTAGCCGACGTGCGCCACCCCGTGGAACGGAACCAGATGATGTTCACATGAACTCATGACCTCGATGTCCTTCACGAGGACCATCTCGTCGTGACCCAGGTCGAACGTCGTCGTCAGGACCTCTTCGGGCTTCTGGTACAGGCCGGCGAATATCTCCCGGTAGGCGCGCGCCACGCGCGCCGGCGTCTCCAGGAGACCTTCGCGGTCCGGGTCCTCGCCGACCGCGATCAGGAGCTCACGGACCGCCGCCTCGGCGCGCTTCTCGTCGAACACGCCGATCGTGCCCTCGTCGCCGGTCAGGGTCACTGGGTCGGTCATCTCATCCTCGTTCCTGTCCGCACACGCGGTCATACAAATGTGCCGCGCCCCCCAGGCTAGAACCTGGGGGGCGCGGCTTCCATTCCGGGTGGGGCGACCCTCCGGTTACTCGGGGCGGTCCTCCGGAGCCACCTCGATGCCCTTCTCCGTGGAGACCGGCGCGACGGCGGACGTGCCGTTCGCGGCGTTCGTCAGCTGCAGCTCCTTGGGGGAGAGCACCGGCGGGCGGGTGGAGGGGGTACGGCGGGAGGATCCGGTCCACGCGGGGCGGGCCGGACGCTTGACGATGGTCGAGAAGATCTCGGCGATCTCCTCCTTGCCCAGCGTCTCCTTCTCCAGCAGCGCGAGGACCAGGTTGTCGAGGACGTCGCGGTTCTCGACGAGGATCTCCCAGGCCTCGTTGTGCGCGGTCTCGATGAGCTTCTTGACCTCTTCGTCGACCAGCGCCGCGACCTCTTCCGAGTAGTCCCGCGGGTGCGACATCTCGCGGCCCAGGAACGGCTCGGTGTTGTCGCCGCCGAACTTGATCGCACCGAGACGCTCGGTCATGCCGTACTGCGTGACCATGGCCCGCGCCGTGGCGGTGGCCTTCTCGATGTCGTTCGCCGCGCCCGTGGTCGGGTCGTGGAAGACCAGCTCCTCGGCCGCGCGCCCGCCCAGCATGTACGCCAGCTGGTCGAGCATCTCGTTGCGCGTGGTCGAGTACTTGTCCTCGTCGGGCAGGACCATGGTGTAGCCCAGGGCCCGGCCGCGGGACAGGATCGTGATCTTGTGGACCGGGTCGGAGTTCGGCGAAGCCGCCGCGACCAGGGCGTGTCCGCCCTCGTGGTACGCGGTGATCTTCTTCTCGCGGTCCGACATGATCCGGGTCCGCTTCTGCGGGCCCGCCACGACACGGTCGATCGCCTCGTCCAGCGAGTGGTTGTCGATCAGCTTCTTGTCCGAGCGGGCCGTGAGGAGCGCGGCCTCGTTCAGGACGTTGGAGAGATCGGCACCCGTGAAGCCGGGGGTGCGACGGGCGACCGCGCCCAGGTCGACGTCCGGGGCGACCGGCTTGCCCTTCTGGTGGACCTTGAGGATCTCCAGACGGCCCTGCATGTCGGGACGGTCGACCGCGATCTGCCGGTCGAAGCGGCCCGGGCGCAGCAGCGCCGGGTCGAGGATGTCGGGCCGGTTCGTGGCGGCGATCAGGATGACGCCGCCCTTCACGTCGAAGCCGTCCATCTCGACGAGCAGCTGGTTGAGGGTCTGCTCGCGCTCGTCGTGGCCGCCGCCGAGGCCCGCACCGCGGTGCCGGCCGACGGCGTCGATCTCGTCGACGAAGACGATCGCCGGGGCGTTGGCCTTGGCCTGTTCGAACAGGTCACGGACACGCGAGGCGCCGACGCCGACGAACATCTCGACGAAGTCGGAACCGGAGATCGAGTAGAAGGGGACACCGGCCTCGCCCGCGACGGCACGCGCCAGCAGGGTCTTTCCGGTGCCGGGCGGGCCGTAGAGGAGCACGCCCTTGGGGATCTTGGCGCCGACGGCCTGGAACTTCGCCGGCTCCTGGAGGAACTCCTTGATCTCGTGGAGTTCCTCGACGGCCTCGTCCGAGCCCGCGACGTCGGCGAACGTCGTCTTCGGTGTGTCCTTGGTGATGAGCTTGGCCTTGGACTTCCCGAAGTTCATGACTCGGGAGCCGCCGCCCTGCATCTGGTTCATCAGGAACAGGAAGACAACGACGATGAGGACGAAGGGCAGGAGCGAGAGCAGCACGCTCAGGAACGGGCTGGTCTTGTCCGGGGTGACGGTGTACCCGTCCGGAATCTGACCGGCGTCGTACTTGGTCTGGAGGCTCTGGGCGAGCTGGACGCCCTGATCCCCGATGTAGTTGGCCTGGAACTTGGTGCCGTCATGCTTGCCGAGCTTCTGGCCTTCGCTCAGCTCGATCTTGATCATCTGGCTGTCGCCGGTGGTCAGCTTGGCTGTCTCCACCTGGCCAGTGTTGATCGCCTTGATGACCTCGCTGGTGTCCACCGACTTGTAGCCGCCGCCGGAGCCGACGACATTCATCAACACGACCACGGCGAGGACGGCCAGCACGATCCACATGACCGGCCCACGGAAGTATCGCTTCACGTCCATCCATACGGGGCGCCAGGCACCCCGTCCCTCCTGCCCGTAGGTAAATGCTGCTGTGTGAGTAAAGACTGTTCTTCGGAATGTACCCCTGAATTGTCACCCGCGGCCCGTGGGACGGGTGACAGACCCGCCTTCCCCTGCTCCAACGGCGGGAATCGCCCCCAGGTTCCCCGGTCGGACCGGGGATTCCCGGGGGCGGGCGGGGTCAGCCGCCGTAGACGTGCGGGGCGAGGGTGCCGACGAACGGCAGGTTGCGGTACTTCTCCGCGTAGTCGAGGCCGTAGCCCACGACGAACTCGTTGGGGATGTCGAAGCCGACCCACTTCACGTCGATCGCGACCTTCGCGGCCTCGGGCTTGCGCAGGAGCGTGACGACCTCGAGGGAGGCCGGCTGGCGGGAGCCCAGGTTCGACAGCAGCCAGGACAGCGTCAGACCGGAGTCGATGATGTCCTCGACGATCAGGACGTGCTTGTCCTTGATGTCGGTGTCCAGGTCCTTGAGGATCCGCACCACACCGGAGGACTGGGTTCCGGCGCCGTACGAGGACACCGCCATCCAGTCCATGGTGAGCGGGGTGGACAAGGCGCGCGCCAGGTCCGCCATCACCATGACGGCGCCCTTGAGCACGCCGACGATGAGCAGGTCCTTGCCCGCGTACTCCGCGTCGATCTTCGCGGCCAGCTCGGCCAGCTTCGCGTCGATCTCTTCCTTGGTGATGAGCACCGACTGGAGGTCGCTGCCCATGTCCTTCTCGTCCACCCGCATCACTTTCGTTGTCGGCCGGGGCTCCGGGGTGCCCCCCGGAGGACTCAGCCGTGTTTCAGCACCAATCAGCCCTGCCGGATGACAAGTCTGCCACCCTGCCGCTGGGCCTCCACCCGGCCGGGCAGGTTGATGGCGCCCTGACCGCGCCATCCGGTGATGAGGCGGTCGACTTCCTCGATGTGGCGGGCGAAGAGGGAGCCCGCGGGGGAGCCGGCGGCGACGACGGCCCGGCGCAGCACGCGGCGGCGGACGGCCGGGGGGAGGGCGTACAGCTTGGCGCACTCCAGGCGGCCGTCCTCGTCGCGTACGCCGCGGTCGGCCTCGGCGGCCCAGGCGTCCAGGGCGTCCGCGTCGTCGCGGGAGAGCTGGGCCGTGCGGGCCAGGGCCTCGACGACGCCCTTGCCGAGCGCCTTCTCCAGGGCGGGCAGTCCCTCGTGGCGCAGGCGGGAGCGGGTGTAGGCGGGGTCCATGTTGTGCGGGTCGTCCCAGACGGCCAGGGACTGGACCATGCACGCCTTGCGGGCGGTCTGCCGGTCGACCTGGAGGAAGGGGCGGCGGTAGCGGTGGCTGCGGCCGGGGCCGCCGGGTCCGCCCGACACCTCGGGCATGCCGGACAGCGAGCGGATGCCCGATCCGCGGGCGAGGCCCAGCAGGACGGTTTCCGCTTGATCGTCCCGGGTGTGGCCGAGCAGCACGGCGGCGGCGCCGAGGCGGGCGGCGGCATCGTCCAGGGCGCCGTAGCGGGCGTCGCGGGCAGCGGCTTCGGGTCCGCCGTCACGGCCGACACGCACGGCGACGGACTCCACCGGGTCGAGGCCGAGGGCGGTCATGCGGGTGACGACCTCGGCCGCGCGCTGGTCGGAGCCGTCCTGCAGTCCGTGGTCGACGGTGATGCCGCCGGCCCGGAGGCCGAGTTTGGGGGCCTCGAAGGCGAGGGCCGAGGCGAGGGCCATGGAGTCGGCGCCGCCGGAGCAGGCGACGAGCACGAGTGGCGGGGTGCCCGCGCCGGTGCGACGGTCGGCACGGGGGATGCCTCCGGAGGGGGTCCGGGGGTGGTCGGTGAGCTCGGTGAGGACGTCGTGGAGTACGCGGCGGACCGCCAGGCGTATCGCCGCGACCGCAGGATGGGGACCCATGTCCGGTGCCCTTCGATGGAGTTCGGATGCCTCGGAGGCTTCGGGTGGTGCGCTGGGAGGCGCTCGCCCGGCCGCCCCCGCGAAACGGAGAGGATGTCACTCAGAGTGCGTTGATGGTGACAGAGCCGAGCCGTTCCCCGAGCATCGCACGCCCTTCTCAGGCTCACGGTCCCTCGGACGGGTGATGCTGCTTCCCCCAGTGAGACATGTTTAGGCCTCTCCGTCACGTGTGGCGCGGGTGAACGCGAGGGAAGCGCCGGGGCCGTGCCGGACCGGCCCGCCGGTGTGCGGCGGACCCGTGCTCCCGGCGTCACCCCTCCCGGTTCTCTCCGCCCCCCTCGCTCCCCTTGCCGTGGACCCGGGCCACCCAGTCCGCGGGCCGGTCGATCTCCGCCTTGGTGGGCAGCGTGTTCGGGGAGGTCCAGACCCGGTTGAATCCGTCCATGCCGACCTGGCCGACGACGGCCCGCACGAAGCGCTCGCCGTCGCGGTACTGGCGCAGCTTGGCGTCGAGGCCGAGCAGCTTGCGCAGGGCGGCGTCGAGCCGGCCGGCCCCGCTGGCGCGGCGCTGCTGGAACTTCTCGCGGATCTCGGCGACCGAGGGGACCACCTGGGGGCCGACGCCGTCCATGACGAAGTCGGCGTGTCCCTCCAGGAGGGACATGACGGCGGTGAGGCGGGCGAGGATCTCGCGCTGCTCGGGGGTCTGTACGAGCTCGACCAGGGAGCGGCCCTCGTCCCCGCGCTCGGCGTCCGGGCGGGCGCCGGCGAAGGACTGGGCGGCCTCCCGGATCCGTTCGAGGACCGTCGTCGGATCCACTTCGGTGGCGCCGAGAAACGTCTGGATCTCGCCTTCGAGGTGGGCGCGCAGCCACGGGACGGCCGTGAACTGGGTACGGTGCGTCTCCTCGTGGAGGCACACCCACAGCCGGAAGTCGTGCGGGGCCACCTCCAGCTCGCGCTCGACGTGCACGATGTTGGGGGCGACGAGCAGCAGCCGGCCGCCCGCCGCGGAGGCCGGCAGGTCGCGGGAGACAGGGGCGAAGGTCTCGTACTGTCCCAGGACCCTGGAGGCCAGGAAGCTCAGGAGCATGCCCAGCTCGACGCCGGTGACCTTGCCGCCGACCGCGCCGAGGACGGCTCCGCCGGGGGCGCTCGCGCGGCGGTCCTGCATCTTGCCGAGGAGCGGCATGAGCAGCTCCCGGAATCCTGCGACGTTGGCCTTGACCCAGCCGGCCCGGTCGACGACCAGGACGGGGGTGTCGGGGACGGAGGCCCCCTCGGGGATCATCCGGGTGAACTCGCGCACATGCCGTTCGGAGGTCCTGGCGTGCCCGCGCAGCTCGGCGACGACGGCCCGCGCCTCGTCCCGGGTGACCTCCGGGCCGGGCCGTACCAGCCGGGTCGCGGTCGCCACCGCGAGGTTCCAGTCGACCATCTCCGCACCACTGATGCTCGTCATGCGTCAACCGTACGTGGGCGAGCCGTCCGGCGGACCCCCTACGGAGCGCCCGCGACGGCCGCGGCCAGCTTGTCGAGGCCCTTCTCGGCGCCCTCGGGGCCGGGGCTGTTGGCCGTCAGGAAGGCGAAGGCGAGGAGCCTGCCCGTCGGGTCGACGACGGTGCCGGACAGGGAGTTCACTCCGGTGAGGGTGCCGGTCTTGGCGCGGACCAGGCCGGCGGCCGGTGAGGTGCCCGCGTTGCGGGCGCGCAGGGTCCCGGTGAATCCGGCGACGGGCAGCCCGGTGAGGACCGGCCGCAGCTCGGGGTGCCGGGGGTCGGCGGCCTTGGCGAGCAGGCCGGTCAGCAGGCCGGCGCTGACCTTGTCGGCGCGGTTCAGGCCACTGCCGTCGGCGAAGCGGGAGCCGGTCATGTCGATGCCGAGGCCGGCGAGCCGGGAGGCGACGGCCTTCTCGGCTCCTTCGAAGCTGGCGGGCTGTCCGGAGGCGAGGGCGGTCTGCCGGGCGAGGGCCTCGGCGATGTCGTTGTCGCTGTTGGTCAGCATCCGCTCGACGAGCCCGGCCACCGGGGTGGACTGGGTGACGGCCAGCGGCTGGGCGTCGGCGGCCGCCTTGGCCCGGGCGGGTTCCCCGGTGACCTTGATGCCGCGTTCGGTCAGCAGGGTGCGGAAGGCGCGGGCGGCCGCCCTGGCCGGGTCGTCGGCGCGGTCGACCGGCCCGGAGGTGGAGTCGTCGGGGCGGCCCTCGTCGGCCGCCAGGGCGGTCACGGGGGCGATGTTGGGGTTGACGCCGATCGGGTGCCGGACGGGGCCGCTGTAGAGGCTGTCGTCGTACCCGAGGGTCACGGTGTCGGTGCCGGCGGCCTTGAGGGCCTGGGCGGCGTCGGCGGCGAGGGCGACGAGGCTGCCGCCGGATCCGGCGGGGCTCTTCTTCTTCGCGGTGAGGGAGGGGTCCCCGCCGCCGACGAGGACGACCTGGCCGGGGGCGGCGCCGGGCACGACGGTGGTCCTGATCCGGTGCTCGGGTCCGAGGGCGGCCAGTACGGCCGCCGCGGTGGCGATCTTGACGGTGGAGGCGGGGGTCATGGCGTCACGGGCCCCGGACGCGTAGAGGACCTGCCCGGTGGCGGTGTCCACGACGGAGGCGGTACGGAGGGTGCCGAGCGCCGGGTCGGCCAGCAGCGGCTTCAGCCTGGCGGCCAGCGTGTCGGACGGCGTGGCCGCCGCGGCCTGCCCCCGCGGGACGCCGGGGCCGACGGCGCCGAGCACTCCGGGGGCGCTGGGCGCGGCCTGCGGAAGGGACCCGGCGCCGGTCGTGCCACCGTGATCTGCGCCACCCGTACGGCCCCAGGAGGCGGCCCTGTCCCGCTCGGCCTTACGCTGGCCGGAGTCCCATGGACCGGCGGCGGTCACCGCTGCCACCGACAGGGCGAGGCCGGCGACGGCCGCACCCGCGGTGAGCTGCCACGTCTTGACCAATGGCACCTCGGACCAGCCCCTTTCGCGATCACACATATGCGTGAGGGACACTTAACCACTGCGTCTTGCCGCGAGCATGGCACCCCACCCGACAGGGACGGGCCGGACGCGCACGCAGTTGAATCAATGCCGTCTCGAAGCAATGAAGCTGATCATGGAGGAGCAGGACGTGGAGTTCGACGTCACCATCGAGATCCCCAAGGGTTCGCGGAACAAGTACGAGGTGGACCACGAGACCGGCCGGATCCGTCTGGACCGTCGCCTCTTCACCTCGACCAGCTACCCGGCCGACTACGGCTTCGTCGAGAACACCCTCGGCGAGGACGGCGACCCGCTGGACGCGCTGGTCATCCTTGACGAGCCGACCTTCCCGGGCTGCCTGATCAAGTGCCGCGCCATCGGCATGTTCCGCATGACGGACGAGGCGGGCGGCGACGACAAGCTGCTGTGCGTGCCGGCCTCCGACCCGCGTGTCGAGCACCTGCGCGACATCCACCACGTGTCCGAGTTCGACCGCCTGGAGATCCAGCACTTCTTCGAGGTCTACAAGGACCTGGAGCCGGGCAAGTCGGTCGAGGGTGCGAACTGGGTGGGCCGCACCGAGGCCGAGGCCGAGATCGAGGCCTCCTACAAGCGCCTTGAGGCGCAGGGCGGCCACCACTGAGCTGACGCTCGGCGGTGACGGGCCGGGGCACTCCCCCGCGCCC
>NZ_SSBM01000046.1:0-46436 GCF_004795115.1 Streptomyces sp. A0592 | reverse complement strand
GGAAGCTAAGCCTTTCAGCGCCGATGGTACTGCAGGGGGGACCCTGTGGGAGAGTAGGACGCCGCCGAACAATCATTGTGGGAAAGCCCCGCACCCTCTGGGTGCGGGGCTTTTCTGCGTTTACGGGCCGGTCGGGTGACCCGGTGCCGGGGTGGGCACGGCGGAACCGCGGCCTCATCCCTTTGCTCCCTAATGTGGGGCTATGGGCTACGACCTCGTCATCTTCGACAACGACGGCGTGCTGGTGGACAGTGAGCCGCTCGCCAACAACGTCCTCGCCGGGTACCTGACCGAGCTGGGGCACCCGACCACCTATGAGGAGTCGGTCCGCGACTACATGGGGGCCGCCGTGCACCGGGTGCACGAGCTCGTCCTCGAAAGGACCGGGGAGCGGCTGCCGGCGGACTTCGACGAGACGCTCCACGCGCGGACCTGCGCCGCGTTCGAGCAGGAGCTCAAGCCCGTGCCCGGAGTGGAAGAGGTCCTCGGAGCGCTGACCGCTCACGGGATCGGGTACTGCCTGGCTTCCTCCGGCAGTCACGAGCGGATCCGGGTCGGGCACCGCGTGGCCGGCCTCGACGGGTGGTTCGAAGAGGAGTGGATCTTCAGCGCGGACGACGTGGGCCGGGGCAAGCCCGACCCCGACCTCTACCTGCACGCCGCCGGGCAGATGGGCGTCGAACCCGCACGGTGCGTCGTCATCGAGGACAGCCTCCGCGGGATCCAGGCCGCCGCTGCCGCCGGGATGGACGTGTACGGGTACACGGCGCTGCTGCCGGCGGACCAGCTGCCCGGAGCCACCGGGTACTTCGGCGACATGATGCAGCTTCCGCTGCTCCTCCAACTACCCGTGTGATCTCTCTACCCACGGGTAGCCCCGGGGCCTACGCTGACCCGCCATGACGGATGATGTGCGGCTGCGCCGCGGCCGCGGCGCCCTGGGGTTCAGCTTCTTCGTGCAGGGCGTCACCTTCGCCCTGCTCGTCACCCGGATCCCGGCCATCCAGGACCGGTACGGGATATCCGACGGCCTGCTGCCCGTCTTCCTCGCCGCCGTCCCCGTCCTCGCGGGCGTGGCCAGCGTCGGTACCGAGCACCTGGTCAAGCGGGTCGCTCCCAGCGTCGTACTGCGGTGGGCCCAGCCGCTGGTCCTGCTGTCGCTGCTCGGGGTGGGCGCCGGCGAGCGGCTGTGGCACGTGGCGGTCGCCCTGGGGGCGTTCGGGCTGTCGGTGGGTGCGCTCGACGCCTCGATGAACATGCTCGGGGTCAGCCTGCAGCGCGCGTACGGGCGCAGCATCATGCTGGGCTTCCACGCCGCGTACAGCCTGGGCGGGATCCTGGGGGCGTCCGCGGCCTGGTACGGGGCGCACGCGCACCTGGGGCTGTTCGCCAGCTATCTGCCGGCCGTGGCCGTGCTGTTGCCGCTGGTACTGCTGGGGAGCCGGTCCTACGTCGACCGGGGGGACCGGACCGGGCCGGCGGGCGAGACGGAGAAAGGGCTCGGCGGCGGCGGGTTCCGGCTGCTGCTTCCGCTCTGTCTGGTGATGGCGTGCGCGTACATCGGGGACTCGACGGTCGCGAACTGGAGTGCCAAGTACCTCCAGGACGTGCTCGGAAGCTCGGAGCAGACGGCGACCGTCCCCTACAACGTCTACATGGTGACGACCCTGGTGGGGCGGGCCGTGGGCGACCTGGGTGTGCGGCGGTTCGGGGCGGTGGCGGTCGTGCGCGCGGGGACGCTGCTCGCGGCCTGCGGGTTCGCGGTCGTGGCGGCCGCGCCGGGGGTGTGGGTGGGGATGCTCGGCTTCACGCTGCTGGGGGTCGGGCTGTGCGTGATCGTGCCGCAGACCTTCGCGGCGGCCGGGAGGCTGTTCCCCGGTGCCTCCGACACGGCCGTCGCGCGGCTGAACATCTTCAACTACGTCGGGTTCCTGATCGGCTCGCCGCTCGTCGGGGCGATCGGCGACGCCTGGAGCTACCGGGGCGCGATGCTGGTGCCGATGGTCCTCGTCCTGATCACGCTGTTCCATGCCCGCTCGTTCGGGCCGCGGGAGGCCCGATACGGTGTCGACCATGAGCGGCGAGCCGGTGACCGGGCTGTTGATGTGGGACGAGGCGGTAACGGGGTATGACTTCGGACCGAGCCATCCGATGGACCCGGTGCGCCTGGCGCTGACCATGGGCCTGGTGCGTGCCTTCGGGCTGGACCGGGAGATGGAGGTACGGGCGGCCCCCGCGGCCGGGGACTCGACGCTGAGGCTCGTCCACCGGGAGGACTACGTCGCCGCGGTGCGCGAGGTGTCGGACGACCCGCGTGCCGCCGACGGGTCGTACGGGCTGGGTACGACGGACGATCCGGCCTTCCTCGGGATGCACGAGGCGTCCGCGCTGATCGCCGGGCAGTCCGTGGCGGGAGCCGAGGCGATCTGGCGCGGCGAGGCCGAGCACGCCGTGAACTTCGCCGGCGGGCTGCACCACGCCATGCCGGGCGGGGCGGCCGGCTTCTGCGTGTACAACGACGCGTCGCTGGCCATCGCCAGGCTGTTGGAGCTGGGGGCGGAGCGGGTCGCGTACGTGGACGTGGACGTCCATCACGGGGACGGCGTGCAGGCGGCCTTCTGGGACGACCCGCGGGTGCTGACCGTCTCGCTGCACGAGCATCCGCGGACGCTGTTCCCGCAGACCGGCTGGCCGGAGGAGACCGGCGGTCCGGCGGCGGAGGGGTCGGTGGTGAACGTGGCGCTGGAGGCCGGCACCGGGGACGAGGGGTGGCTGCGGGCCTTCCACGCGACGGTGCCGGAGCTGCTGGCGGACTTCCGGCCGCAGGTGCTGGTGACCCAGCACGGGGCCGACACCCACTTCGAGGACCCCCTCGCCCACCTGGCGGTGTCCCTGGACGCCCAGCGGGCCGTGCAGGAGGCCTGCCACCGGCTGGCGCACGAGTACGCGGACGGGCGGTGGCTGGCGCTGGGCGGCGGCGGGTACGCCGTGGTGGACGTCGTGCCGCGGTCGTGGACGCACCTGGTGGCGATCGCCGCGCACCGGCCGCTGGACCCGGAGACGGCGGTACCGGCGTCGTGGCGCGACGAGGTGTACGCGCGGACGCGTCAGTTGGCGCCGGGGCGGATGACCGACGGGCGGAGCCCTTCGTGGCGGGAATGGGAGGCCGGCTACGACCCGGCGGACCGGACGGATCAGGCCGTTCTCGCCACGCGGCGGGCGGTGTTCCCGCTGCGCGGCATGCTGACCTGACCGGCTGTGCGGATCATGCCGCATCGTTACGCCAACTGTGGGGCTGTTCGCCGGAATTGATGACCCGACAGATGGGTTGGGAGAGCATCGGAGGGTGTTGAGCACCGGCGCGCTGCGTGCGCATCTGCTGGCCGCCCGGTTGGCCGGGCCCGTCGCCACCTCACGGGAGGAGAGCCTGCGCAGTTACCGGTTGTTCGCGGCGGGGGATCCGCGGGTGCTGCTGGGGCTGGATCCCGAGTGGGGCTGGGGCGAGGGTGATCTGCTGAGGCTGATGGCGGACAAGTGCGGGGTGTCGGCGGATCCTTCGCACGTCAGCGGGCCGGACGTGATCGATCCGGAGCGGACGGTGGCGGCGCTGGAGGCGTTCGCGGGGCGGCTCGGCGAGGCGGCGAGGACGCGGTCGCGCGTGCTGTTCGGGACCGGTCATCCGCATCGGCTCCTGGGCTTCTACGCCGGTTTGGCCGAGGCGATGTCGGCGGCGGGATGTGTTGTCCTCACACCCGCGCAGGGGACGCGTGTCGACATGACGACCCGGTTCGGCGTACGCACGCACCGCATCGCGTACGTACGGGGGGTCGCACTGGTGCGGGAACCCGGCGTGCAGGCGCCGGGGAGTGCGACCGGCGTGCACAGTCATTCGCCACTGCCTGTTCGGGTGGCTCTGGGGGCCCTCGCGGAGGCCGGCGAGCCGCTTCCGGACCTGGTGGTCGGGGACCACGGATGGGTCTGCGGTGCAGGTCAGCTCGGTGTGGAGGCGATAGGGCTGGCCGACACGGATGATCCCGCACTGTTCGTCGGGGAGGCGGAGGGGCGGGTCGCGGTGGCCGTTCCGCTTGATGACGCGGTGCGATCGGACTACTACCATCCGCTTGCCCGGTACGTGTTGGGCCGGGCGAGTCTGACGGGGCGACAGGAGTGGCCGTAGCTCCTCTTCCCCACTCGTATCACGCGCCCCTACTCTGGGGAGTGAGCGTGCGACGACGAGGAGTAACCGGAGGGGAAGCCGGTGCCCGTCATGCGCGGAAGGTCAAGGTGTGTCATGGCTGCTGGCGAGAGGCCTCTCAGTGAGGTTCAGTTCCTGACCGTGGCGGAGGTCGCCTCGGTGATGCGAGTGTCGAAGATGACCGTGTACCGGCTGGTGCACAACGGTCATCTGCCCGCAATCCGGGTGGGCCGGTCCTTCCGGGTCCCCGAGAACGCGGTCCACGAGTACCTCCGAGAGTCCTATGTGGGGGTGGAGTCGGCCTGAGACTGACGGACCCTGACGCCTTCGTAACCCCCGTGAGGCACTCGGATTACGGGCTCGGAGCTCGGGCGGGTAGGCTAGGCCGACGTAGGTCGTGTGGGCCCAGACGCCCCGCACCAGTGAAGAGAAGTGAGCGAGGGTAGTCGTGGGCTCTGTTATCAAGAAGCGGCGTAAGCGGATGGCCAAGAAGAAGCACCGCAAGCTGCTCAAGCGCACCCGCGTCCAGCGCCGTAACAAGAAGTAAACGGCAGCTGTACGTGTTCTCCGCAGCCCCTCCACCATCCTTGGTGGAGGGGCTGCGGTGCAGCCGGGTACTTCTTCGAGGGAGGCGCTGAGCTCGTGGGGAAGGTCGTACTCGTCACCGGGGCTGCCCGGCAGCTGGGCGGCCGCTTCGTGCGCCGGATCCAGCGCGACCCGGAGGTCGAGCGGGTGATCGCGGTGGACGCCGTGACACCGCCGCACCGGCTGGGGTCCGCGCAGTTCGTCCGTACGGACATCAGGCAGTCGTCGATCGCCCGGGTCCTGGCCGAGCACGCCGTGGACACGGTGGTGCACCTGGCGGTCACGGGCGGCCGTCCGGTCGCCGGCGGCGCGCACAGCGCCGTCAAGGAGACCAACGTCATCGGGACGATGCAGCTGCTGGGGGCCTGCCAGAAGTCGCCGACGGTACGGCGGCTCGTGGTGAAGTCCAGTACCAGCGTCTACGGGGGCACCCCGCGGGATCCGGCCGTCTTCACCGAGACCACGCCGCCGAAGTCGCTGCCGTCGGGCGGGTTCGCCAAGGACGCCGCCGAGGTCGAGGGATACGTACGGGGCTTCGCGCGCCGGCGGCCGGACGTCGCGGTGTGCGTGCTGCGCTTCGCGAACATCCTGGGGCCCTTCGCCGATTCGGCGCTCGCCGAGTACTTCTCGATGCCGGTGATGCCGACCGTGCTGGGCTACGACCCGCGGCTGCAGTTCGTCCACGAGGACGACGTGCTGGAGGTGCTGCGGCTGGCCGCGCAGGAGCCCAGGCGCGGGACGCTGAACAGCGGGACCTTCAACATCGCGGGCGACGGCGTGCTGCTGCTGTCGCAGTGCTCGCGGCGGCTGGGGCGGCCCACGCTGCCGCTGCTGCTGCCGGCGCTCACCTGGGTGGGGTCGGCGCTGCGGGCGGTCGGGGTCACCGACTTCTCGCCCGAGCAGATGAGGCTGCTCACCCACGGCCGGGTCGTGGAGACCACGCAGATGCGCGAGGTGCTCGGCTTCGAACCGCTCTACACGACCACCGAGACCTTCGCGGACTTCGCGCGGAGCCGGGGCAACGGGCTGCTGCCGCCCGAGCGGGTCGGGCGCGCCGTGGACCGGGTGGCGGCCATGCTGGATGCGGACGGCCTGCGGGACGACGTCGACACGGTTGAAGGAGCGAAGCGATAGTGGCGGACGCCAAGGTCATTCCTTTCGACGAGGACCGGCCGCGCCGGCGGATGCCCCGCCGGGTGCGGGCGGTGCCGGCACCCGGGCCGGCGGAGCAGGAGCCGCTCGCTCCCGCGCCGGAGCCCGCGCCGGAGCCCGAGGCGGCCCCGGCGGAGCGCGGTGACGGCTGGGACCGGCGGATCGCCGGCGGGCTGGCGTTCCTGCGCCGGCGGGTCACCGGGGAGTACGAGGTCGACGACTTCGGCTACGACAAGGAGCTGACGGACCAGGTCCTGATGTCCATGCTGCGGCCGCTGTACGACAAGTACTTCCGGGTCGAGGTCAAGGGCATCGAGAACATCCCGGCGGAGGGCGGCGCGCTGATCGTGGCGAACCACTCCGGGACGCTCCCGCTGGACGGGCTGATGCTCCAGGTCGCCGTGCACGACCAGCACCCGGCGGAGCGTCACCTGCGGCTGCTGGCGGCGGACCTGGTGTTCATGCTGCCGGTGGTGAACGAGCTTGCCCGCAAGGCGGGGCACACCCTGGCGTGCGCGGAGGACGCGCAGCGGCTCCTGGAGGCCGGGGAGCTGGTCGGTGTCATGCCGGAGGGCTTCAAGGGCATAGGGAAGCCGTTCGGGGACCGGTACAAGCTCCAGCGCTTCGGGCGGGGCGGGTTCGTGTCGACGGCGCTGCGGGCGGGCACGCCGATCGTGCCCTGCTCGATCGTGGGGGCGGAGGAGATCTACCCCATGGTCGGGAACGCGAAGACGCTGGCGCGCCTACTGGGGATCCCGTACTTTCCGATCACGCCCACGTTCCCGTGGCTGGGGCCGCTGGGGGCGGTGCCGTTGCCGACGAAGTGGACGATCCAGTTCGGTGAGCCGATCCCGACCGACGGGTACGCCGCGGAGGCGGCGGAGGACCCGATGCTGATGTTCAACCTGACGGACCAGGTGCGGGAGCAGATCCAGCACACGCTCTACAAGCTGCTGGTGCAGCGCAGGTCGGTGTTCTTCTGACGGTGGTGGGCCGGGACTGCACGTCCCGGCCCACCACCGCTCTTACCGGCGTCCCTACTCCGCGTCCTCGGCACCGAGGCCCAGGCCCGGGAGGAGTCCCGGGAGCAGGGGCGGGAGGGTGATCTCCGGCTTCGGGTTCTCCTGGGTGCCGGCGGAGGGCTGTGCCGACTGTCCCCCGGGCGGGTTGAGCAGGTCGCCCGTACCGCCGAGGAGGCCGCCGTCGGCCGGTGGCCGGGTGCTGCCCGAGGGGGACGGCGCCGGGCTGCTGCCGGACGGGGTGCCCGCGGCCGGGGAGGACTGCTTGGCACCGCTGGACGCGTCCGGCTTGGCGGGCGACCCCGACGAACCGGTGCCGCGGGACTGCTCGGGCGCCTTGGGGAGCAGGCTCTGCAGCGGCGCCACGTCTTCGTCTATGGCCTGGAAGACCGAGTCCACTTCGCCGCCGACGTCGGTGAGCTGCACGGGGAGCTTCTCGCGCAGCTTGCCCCACGCGTCGCGGTGGGAGCGGGAGAACGACGACAGCGTCTGGATCGGGCCGAGCGAGCCGTCCCGGTCGAACGCCGCCTGGAGGAGTCGGTGGCCCTCCTCCGCGTCGTGCTTGACGCCCGAGAGCGCCCGCCGGATAGCGCCCAGGGACTCGTGGTCCAGGGTGCCCGTCCGGCCCCGCTCCATCAGCCTGCGGGCTTCCGACAGACGGTTGGACGCGCGGTCGAGATAGAGCTCGCCGCGCTCCGCGTCGTCGTCGGCCATCCCCAGCTTCAGGTCCTCCATGCCCCGCTTCACGGGGTAGAGGTGGTCACCGGGCAGGGCGTCGGAACTGGCAGCGGCCACTCCGCTGAAGGCCCCCGCGGCCACACCCACGGTGAGGCCGCCCGCTGCGATGCCCTTGGACCAGCGGGAGCGGGGCCGCAATTTCCGGAGCGGGGTCGCCCGGTGGGCGCCGCGGCCGGTCCGCTGTTCGGGCACCTGAGGGTCCGAGGCGGCACCGCCCCCGGCCCTCTCCTCCAGCACCATGGCCTCCATGGCGGCAACGAGCTGTGCTCGTTGCACCACTTTGACCTCGGGGTCCAGCACTGGGCGCGGCATTCGTTCGCCGAGCACGCTCGCCAGGGCCAACAACCGGTCGTGGTCAGCAGGTTCGGCAGGTGCCTCGGACTGCTCGGCCGCCGGGTCCGGTTCCGAAAGGTCGGATGGGTTCCGATCCTCCAGGGCCTGGGCGAAGGCGTTCGCCCGCCGGTGCGGGGTCACGTTCGCGATCACTGGCGGCACCTCCTCTCGTCATGACGATCGACTCCCCAAGGTGTCCGGAAGGTTGCCTTCCTTGAGCACATCCACACTTTCGAGTGAGCGGCTTCGGGCAGGGCGTATCCACAGGGAGCCTGCATTCCGCACAACGAGCGTCGCGGCAGTTGGGTTACGGACGAAGGATGATCGGACCACAGCGTCATCGAGGGGTCACCGGATGTGAGGTCGGTTGTGTTGTCTGGACGGTCCGTCAGCGGGCGTCTTCGGGGAGGAGGCGGGCCAGGGTGCGGACCGCCCGGTACTGGAGCGTCTTGATGGCGCCCTCGTTCTTCCCCATCACCCGGGCCGTCTCGGCGACCGAGAGGCCCTGCAGGAAGCGCAGGGTCACGCACTCCTGCTGCTGCGGATTCAGCTTCCGTACGGCTTCCAGGAGGGCCGCGTTGGAAAGGGACTCCAGGACGGAGTCCTCGGGGCTGCGCTCCACCTCGTTGGCGTCGAGCATCTCCCCGGTGGTGACCTCCAGCCTGAAGCGGCTGGACTTGAAGTGGTCCGCCACCAGGTTGCGGGCGATCGTCACGAGCCAGGCGCCGAAGTCGCGGCCCTGCCAGGTGAAGGTGGAGATGCGGCGCAGGGCGCGCAGGAAGGTCTCGCTGGTGAGATCCTCCGCGGTCGCCTTGCCGCCGACGCGGTAGTAGATGTAGCGGTAGACCGTGTCGCTGTACTGGTCGTACAGGCGGCCGAAGGCCTCGGCCTCTCCGGCCTGGGCGCGCTCGACCAGGTCCATCATGCGGGCCTGGTCGCTGTCCGCCAGGGGGCGGCGGGGGGCGGCCTGGGTGCTCGTGCCGGCTGCGCCGTTCGAGCCCCCGGCGGCCGAGCGGCCTCGTCTGCCCACCGTCGCCCCGCCGTCGGTCAGGGCGTAGCAAGGACCGGCCGGGCCGAAGCCGGCAGGGACCGCGGCGGCGAAGGCGGGGGCGGTGTACGCGGTGGGGACGAAGCCGCGCAGGTGGTCGAGGACCGTTGCGCGCAGCTGAGCCAGGCCCGAGGCGTCAACCCCGACAGGTGGGTACACGGGACTCCCAGAGGCAGAGCTTCCATCACGTGCAGTGCGGGACCGTTCACCCGTCGTGGCGACAGATGGCCGGTGGCATGCGTTTGAGGAGAATAACGCTTCGTACAGGCGGCGCTACACCCAGTTGCTCAAATCACCGGTTCCGACACTTCTGTTGCGTGTCGAGGGCATATTCAGTCGCGGTTGGTGATCGATTCTTGATCACTTGGGTGCGCGGAATGGACGCTTCCAAGGGGCCCCGCGACCGAGTCGGGCAGGGCGGAGTGCCGCGCCCGCAGCGCGGGTAGAGGTGAGCGAATGCCCGTGGCGGGGCCGGGAGGTGGCGCCGGCGGTCGCGGGCGCGGTGTGGCCCGGGCCTGGGCCGGATCCGCTACTTGCGGCGCCGGTGCAGGGCGATGGCGGCGGCCGCGCCGCCCGCGATCGCGCCGACTCCGGCCGCTGCCGGGACGCCGACCTTCACGGCCTTGCGGCCGGTCCGATAGTCGCGCAGCCGCCAGTCGTTGGTCCGGGCATGCTTGCGCAGTTTTGTGTCGGGATTGATCGCGTACGGATGTCCGACCAGTGACAGCATCGGGATGTCGTTGTGCGAATCGCTGTACGCGGCGCAGCGTTCGAGGTCGAGGCTCTCGGCGGCGGCAAGGGCGCGGACGGCCTCGGCCTTGGCGGGGCCGTGGAGCGGCTCGCCGACCAGGCGGCCGGTGTAGACCCCGTCGACCGATTCGGCGACGGTGCCGAGGGCGCCGGTCAGGCCCAGCCTGCGGGCGATGATCGTGGCGGTCTCCACGGGGGCCGCGGTGACCAGCCACACCTTCTGTCCGGCGTCGAGGTGGGCCTGGGCCAGGGCGCGGGTGCCCGGCCAGATCCGCTCGGCCATGTACTCGTCGTAGATCTCCTCGCCGATCGCCATCAGCTCGGAGACCTTGTGGCCCTTGACGATGGACAGGGCGCTGTCGCGGGCGTCCTGCATGTGCTCGGGGTCCTCGACCCCGGCGAGCCGGAACCACGCCTGCTGCCAGGCGAAGCGGGCGAGTTCGCGGCGCCGGAAGAACTCGCGCTTGTAGAGGCCGCGGCCGAAGTGGAAGATCGCGGCGCCCTGCATGACGGTGTTGTCGAGGTCGAAGAAGGCGGCGGCGAGGTCGTCGCCGGCGACCGGGAAGGCGGGTTCCTCGATGCCCTCGCCCGGTTCCTCGGCTTCCAGGAGGTCGAGGTCGGATTCGTCCGCCTCGGCTCCGGTGAGCTGGTCCGCCCCGGCCTGCGCGGTCTTGCGGGCGGCTTCGGCCGAGGCTTCGCCTGCCAGCACGCTGCGTGCGGTGGCGGAGCGCCTACGAGGGGGGAGCCATCCGAGAGCGGCCATGACGCGAGCATAGCCACTGTGTTCGGGAGTTCCCGAACCGGTGGGAAACGGAGGCGTTAACTCTTCGCGACGCCACCGGGGGCGGCGGACGGGGCGGGGGCGGGCCCCGCGGGCGCGGGAGAATGTGGGGCATGAGCCCTTTGTTGCGCCGTAAAGAGAAGAAGAGCCCCGGCGAGCGGATGGTGACGCTCATCGGGAAGCCGGGGTGCCACCTGTGCGACGAGGCCGAGGAGGTCGTGGCGAAGGTGTGTGCCGAGACCGGTGCGCAATGGGAGAAGAAGGACATCTCGCAGGACGAGGAGCTCTACCGGCTCCACTGGGAGCAGATTCCGGTGGTCCTGGTTGACGGCGAGCAGCACACCTTCTGGAGGGTGAACCCGGACCGGCTCCGGCGGGCGTTGGGTGGGTGACCCCCTCCCCGGTTACCATCATGGGCGATTTGTGGGGTCTGGGGGCGTATCTGTGAGGAGTGTGCACGGTTTTGCCCCCTTTGGTATTTGAACGGGTTCGGCGTGTCACCGGTTCCGGGTTTGTCTGCCGAACTCGCGTGACCCCGGTCACTTTGGTCGGACAAAGCGGACACAATCTTTGTGCACGCGTTCACAAAGGCATAGCCTGCTGTCGACGGGGCGGTCCTGGGACAAGAGGCCGCCTGCAGCCCCGCTCATCCCGCAGGAGCATCGTGGCAACTGGCCGAACTCACCGACCGGCGACCCGCAGCCGAGGTATTCCCGAGGCCACTGTCGCCCGGCTTCCGCTGTACTTGCGTGCCCTGACCGCGCTCTCCGAGCGATCGGTCCCCACGGTGTCCTCCGAGGAGCTCGCGGCCGCCGCCGGAGTCAATTCCGCCAAGCTGCGCAAGGACTTCTCGTACCTGGGTTCCTACGGCACCCGCGGCGTCGGCTACGACGTCGAGTACCTCGTCTACCAGATCTCCCGCGAGCTCGGCCTGACCCAGGACTGGCCGGTCGTCATCGTCGGCATCGGTAACCTCGGCGCCGCCCTCGCCAACTACGGCGGCTTCTCCGCGCGCGGATTCCGCGTCGCGGCCCTCATCGACGCCGACCCGGCGATGGCCGGCAAGCCCGTCGCCGGCATGGCCGTGCAGCACACCGACGACCTTGAGAAGATCATCGAGGAGAACGGTGTCTCGATCGGCGTCATCGCGACGCCCGCCGGCGCCGCCCAGCAGGTCAGTGAGCGGCTGATCGCGGCCGGGGTCACCTCCATCCTGAACTTCGCGCCGACCGTGCTGTCCGTGCCGGACGGCGTGGACGTGCGCAAGGTCGACCTCTCCATCGAGCTCCAGATCCTGGCCTTCCACGAGCAGCGCAAGGCCGGCGAGGAGGCCGCAGCGGCCGCCGCCGAGCCCGCCTCCGCCGTGGGCGGCGCCGCACCCGCCGCGGCCGTCGTGCCGCCGGCCGGACGCACCGCCGCCGAGGCGCGCAAGGGCGGCCCCGAGGGTGACGTCCCGGCGGTGATGCCGGCATGAGCCTGCTCGTCGTTGGGCTGAGCCACCGCAGTGCCCCCGTGAGCGTGCTGGAGCGCGCCTCGCTGTCGGCCGACGCCAAGACCAAGCTGCTGCACGACACCCTCGCCGCCGAGCCGGCGACGGAGGCGACGGTGCTCGCCACGTGCAACCGCATCGAGCTGTACGCGGACGTGGACAAGTTCCACGCCGGTGTCGCCGAGCTGTCCACGCTGCTCGCCCAGCACAGCGGCGTCGCGCTGGAGGAGCTCACCCCGTACCTGTACGTGCACTACGAGGACCGGGCGGTGCACCACCTGTTCTCGGTGGCGTGCGGACTGGACTCGATGGTCGTGGGCGAGGGGCAGATCCTCGGCCAGATCAAGGACGCCCTCGCGCTGGGCCAGGAGCTGCACTCCGCGGGCCGGCTGATCAACGACCTGTTCCAGCAGGCGCTGCGGGTCGGCAAGCGGGCGCACTCCGAGACCGGGATCGACCGCGCCGGCCAGTCGCTGGTGACCTTCGGCCTGGAGCAGCTCGCGCTGGGCACGCCGGTGGCCGAGTGGGCCCGGGGCAAGCGGGCCCTGGTGATCGGCGCCGGGTCGATGTCCTCGCTGGCCGCCGCGACCCTCGCGCGGGTCGGCGTCGCCGAGATCGCCGTGGCGAACCGGACCGCCGAGCGGGCGGAGCGACTCGCGGAGATTCTGGTTGCCTCGGGCACCGGGGTCACCGCCCTCGCCATCCCGATGGCCGAGGTCGCCGATGAACTGACACGAGTCGACGTGGTGGTGTCCTGCACCGGAGCCACCGGGCTCGTGCTGACCGCCGACGACGTGCTCGCGGCGGTGGCCGGGGGAGAGGGCTGGGCCGAGCCGGGACTCCGCCCCCGCATCCCCGGGCCGCAGTCGCCCGCGGGCGGCGTCGTGCGGCTCACCGACCCGGGCTCCGCCCCGGACTCCGCGCCGCACGCACCGGTGGGCCTGGACACCGACGTGCTCGCCCGGCTGGTCGCCGCCGCCGAGGCCGGCGGACGGATCGCCGACGCCGGAGCCGCGCGGACCATCAGCGCACCCGCGGACGCCGAGGCCGACGGGTGCCCCGTGGGCCTCGACGGACGCTCCGCGCTGACCGGGGTCGACGCCAACTCCCTCGAACTGCACGGGACCTGGGCCGACCAGGGCGAGGCCGCCGCACAGCGCCAGCCCCGCAGGAGCGCCCGTACGCAGGCCCACGCCACCGATGTCCGGCTCGCGCTGCTCGACCTGGCCATGCCCAGGGACATCGACGCCGCCGTGCACCGGATCCCCGGAGTCCGGCTCGTGGACATCGAGTCCCTCGCCGAGGCGTCCGCGGACGCCCCGATGGCGGCCGACGTCGACGCCGTACGCGGGATCGTCGCCCAGGAGGTCGCCGCCTTCGGCGCGGCACAGCGGGCCGCCCACATCACGCCCACCGTCGTCGCCCTGCGTGCCATGGCGGCCGAGGTCGTGGCCATGGAAGTGGCCCGCCTCGACGGACGGCTCCCCGATCTCGACGAGCGACAGCGCGCCGAAGTCACCCAGACCGTGCGCCGCGTCGTGGACAAGCTCCTCCACGCGCCGACCGTGCGCGTCAAGCAGCTCGCGAGCGAGCCCGGCGGCGCCGGGTACGCCGACGCACTGCGCGAACTCTTCGACCTCGACCCTCAGACGGTTGCTTCCGTCAGCCGGGCGGACGCGGCCGATCCGAAGAACGACGACGACCCAGGACGGGCATCATGAACACACGTCCCGACCAGCCGCTGCGGCTCGGTACGCGGCGGAGCAAGCTGGCCATGTCCCAGTCGGGGCACGTCGCCGACGCGGTCCGGGCGATCACCGGCCGGCCCGTCGAGCTCGTGGAGATCACGACGTACGGCGACGTCTCGCGCGAGCACCTCGCCCAGATCGGCGGGACCGGCGTGTTCGTCACGGCCCTGCGCGACGCGCTGCTGCGCGGCGAGGTCGACTTCGCCGTGCACTCGCTGAAGGACCTGCCGACCGCGCAGCCCGACGACCTCGTGATCGCGGCCATGCCGCTGCGCGAGGACGCCCGTGACGCGCTCGTCGCCCGCGACGGCCTGACCTTCGAGCAGCTGCCCGACGGCGCCCGTATCGGCACCGGCTCGCCCCGCCGCACCGCCCAGCTCAACCACCTGGCCCGCTCGCTCGGCAAGCGGATCGAGACCGTGCCCATCCGCGGCAACGTCGACACCCGCATCGGATTCGTCCGCGACGGCGAACTCGACGCCGTCGTCCTGGCGGCCGCCGGACTGAACCGGATCGGCCGCGGCGACGAGGCCACCGACCTGCTGTCCGTCGACAGCATCCTCCCCGCTCCCGGCCAGGGAGCCCTGGCCGTGGAGTGCCCTGCGTCCTCCACGGACCTCATCGCCGCGCTCAGCAGGCTCGACGACCCGCACACCCGGGCCGCCGTGACCGCGGAGCGTTCTCTGCTCGCCGCCCTGGAGGCCGGCTGCAGCGCACCCGTGGGCGCGTTCGCCGACCTGCTGGCCGACGGACGGATTGTCAATGAAATGCGCCTGCGCGGCGTCGTCGGAACCCTCGACGGCTCGACGCTGGTGCAGCTGTCCACCACCGGTCCCGTGCCCCAGTCGTACGACGAGGCCATGGCGCTCGGCCGCGAACTCGCGGACGAGATGCTGGCCAAGGGCGCGGCCGGTCTGATGGGGGAGCGATCGCTTTGAACCCCTCAAGTCCGACCACCTCCGCTTTTCCGGCCGTCGCCGCTCACGGGCGCGTCACCTTCCTCGGTGCCGGCCCGGGCGACCCGGGTCTGCTGACGCTGCGCGCCGTCGAGGCGCTCGCCGCCGCGGACGTACTGATCGCGGAGCCCGAGGTGCTCGAGGTCGTACGGACGCATGCGCGCGCGGGTGTCGACACGCCGCAGCTGACGGTAGCTGACGAAGTGTCAGCAGCCGCCGGGGTCCCGGTGATCCGGGACGCGACCAATCTTGTCATGGAGGCCGCACGCTCCGGCAGGCGGGTCGTGCGTGCCGTCACCGGTGACCCCGGACTCGACGGCAACGCCGCCGACGAGATGCTCGCGTGCGCCAACGAGGGGATCCCCTTCGAGGTGGTGCCCGGCGTCGCGACCGCCGTCGGCGTGCCCGCGTACGCCGGTGTCCCGCTGCGCGACAAGCAGGGCGCGGACGTGCGGTTCGTCGACGCCAAGACCGCGTCGGCGCGCTGTTGGAGCGAGGCCGGGACGAGCGACGGGATCCTCGTCGTCTCCGCGACGCTGGAGACGGCCTCGGCCGCCGCCGCCGAGCTGGTGAGCGCCGGGCGCAAGCCCGACACCCCGCTGACCGTGACGGTCTCCGGCACCACGACGCGCCAGCGGACCTGGTCGGCGACCCTGGGCACGATCGCCCAGGTGTTCAAGCAGGGCAAGGTGCTGCCCTCGCCCGAGGGCGCCCGCCCCGTCATATGCGTGGTCGGCGAGCACGGCGCTGCCGCGCGCCGCGAGGACCTGTCCTGGTTCGAGTCGAAGCCGCTGTTCGGCTGGCGGGTCCTCGTACCGCGGACGAAGGAGCAGGCCGCTTCGCTCTCCGACCAGCTGCGTTCCTACGGCGCGGTGCCCCACGAGGTACCGACGATCGCCGTGGAGCCGCCGCGCACCCCGCAGCAGATGGAGCGCGCGGTCAAGGGCCTGGTGACGGGCCGCTACGAGTGGATCGCCTTCACCTCGGTCAACGCCGTCAAGGCCGTCCGCGAGAAGTTCGAGGAGTACGGGCTCGACGCGCGTGCCTTCGCGGGCATCAAGGTCGCCGCGGTGGGCGAGCAGACCGCGGCCGCGCTGGTGGAGTTCGGCGTGAAGCCGGACCTGGTGCCGAGCGGCGAGCAGTCCGCCGCCGGGCTGCTGGAGGACTGGCCGCCGTACGACCCGGTCTTCGACCCGATCGACCGCGTCTTCCTGCCGCGCGCCGACATCGCCACGGAGACGCTGGTCGCCGGGCTGATCGAGCTCGGCTGGGAGGTCGACGACGTCACCGCGTACCGGACCGTGCGCGCGTCGCCGCCGCCGGCGGACACGCGCGAGGCGATCAAGGGCGGCGGTTTCGACGCCGTTCTCTTCACCTCGTCCTCGACCGTCCGCAACCTGGTCGGCATCGCGGGCAAGCCGCACAACGTGACGGTCATCGCCTGCATCGGGCCGGCGACGGCCAAGACCGCCGAGGAGCACGGCCTGCGGGTCGACGTCCTCTCCCCGGAGCCGTCGGTGTCGAAGCTGGCGGAGGCCCTCGCCGAGTACGGCGCGGCGCGCCGCGAGGCGGCCAAGGAGGCCGGCGAGACGGTCTTCCGCCCGAGCGAGCGGCGGCCGGGCGCGCGCAGGCGTCGTACGACGTGAGCGGCTTAGCCGGCCGGACGCGGTCCGGAGCAGCGGTCGAGGGGTCCGGGTGCACACGCACCCGGGCCCCTCGCGCTTGCGTAATCCCGTTGTGCGGCGGGCCCCTGCCCGGAAAGGATCACCGCCGGACGGAACGGGGACACGGGGGAGCGGATGACGGACCGGGACGCACGCCTGGTGACGGCGGTACGGGCGGGGAACCTCCGGGAGGTCCACGCCCTGCTGGGGCCGGGGAGCAACCCCGACGCGACCGACGAGGACGGGCTGCCGGTGCTGTGCACGGCGGTGGCCGCACGCGAAGAGGAGATCGCCGAGGCCCTGCTGAGGGCCGGCGCCGATCCCGGCGCGGTGGACGCGGACGGTGAGCCCGTCCTGTGCACGGCGGTGGCCGCGTTCGCCTACAGGACCGTCACGGCCCTCGTGTGGGCAGGGGCCGACCCCGACCAGGTGCTGCCGGACGGTACGACCCCGCTGCTGCGGGCCGTGGAAGGCGGCTCCCCGGCGACGGTCGATGCGCTGCTGTGGTCCGAGTACCTACGGGCGCCGGAACTGCGCCTGACGCAGCCGGTGCGCGAGCGGCTGCTCGCCGCGGCCCGCCACTGGTACGGGACGGGCGCGGAGGCCGAACTGCGCCGCCGCACCGGAGCCACGGGCCCGGCCCGGACCGCCACGGTCGAAGAGCAGTGGTGCGAGGTCGAACAGGTCGAGCTCGGAGGTCTGACCGTCCGCGCGGGACACGGCGCCGTCCTGACCACCCTGGAGTCGACGTTCGGCGTCCTGGCCCCGCCGGCGGAACTGGTGGCCCGTGCCGTCCGGCACTCCGACCCCGCGCACGTGGACTGGGCCACCGCACGCTCCCTTCTCCGCAACAGCCTCGGCGAGGAGGCCCGGGACGCGGTCACGGCCCTGCGCCACCACCCCTCACCCCGCCACCGCCGGTTCGCCACCGACTGGCTGGGACACCGGCCGCTGTTCGCGGATGCCGACGCGTACGCGCACGACGAGGAAGACCGCGACCTCCTCGCCGCCTCGGCGGAGACCGAGACGGACGCCGTGGTGCTCGCCGAAGTGCTCTGGGCCCTCACCGAGCACACGCGGGAACACCCCCGGCTGGAGGCCATCGGCCTCCGGTACGCCGACCACCCCGACCGGCGGGTGCGCCGCAGGGTGCCGGACTGCCTCTGGTGGTCCGGCCGGCCGCTGACGGCCGAGGCCGCCCGCGCCCTGAGGAGCCTGGCACACGATGCGGACGACGAGGTGCGCCTCGAAGCCGCCCTGACCCTGCTCGGGGACGAACGCGAAGACCGGGACGGCCCCCGGGCCGTCCTGCGCGACCTGGTCCGCGACCCGCACAGCCCGGTGCGCGGCGGGGCCGCGGAGTTCCTGGCCGAGTCCGACGACCGCACGGCCGACGCCACGGAGGTCCTGCTGACCCTCCTGGACACCGACGACCGCATCCTGCGCCTGGTCGGCGCCTACGGCCTGGCCCGGCGGGACCACCCGTACACGCCTCAGGCGTACGTACGGGTGGAGGAGCTCGGCCCGATCCACCGCCCCGACCACCGGGCGAACGCTCTCGCGGACTGGCGCGGACGCAACGAGCCGTCGCCCGACAGGGGGAACGGGTGACGGAGCGGGACGCCGCACTGGCGGCGGCGGTACGGGTGGGCGACACCGCGCGCGTACGCGACCTGCTCGGGGCGGGCGCCGACCCCGACGCGGCGGGGGAGGACGGGCTGCCGGTGCTGTGCACGGCGGTGGCGGCCTTCGCGTACGAGGTCGCCGAGGCCCTGGTGGAGGCGGGCGCCGACCCGGACCGGGAACTGCCGGACGGCACGACCCCGCTCCTGCGGGCGATCGAGGGCGGCTCCCCGGCGGTGTTCGAGGCCACCCTCGGCCGCGAGCCACGGCTACGGCTCGCCCCGGAGCGGCGCGAGGAGCTGCTGGCGGCGGCCCGCGGCTGGTACGAGGAGGGCCCGGCGACCCGGCTGTGCCGCCTGACGGCGGACCCGGGCCCGGTGCGTGCGCAGGCCGTCCCGGAGCGCGAGTACGGCACCCTCACGGAGCACACCCTCGGCGGGCGGCGCGTCCGCGACGGTCACGGCGGCATCCTGACCGGCCTGGAATGGGCCTTCCGGATCCTGACACCGCCCGCGGAACTGGTGGCCCGCGCGGTACGGCACGGAGACCCCGAACACGCCGACTGGTGGGCGTCCGAGTGGACCCTCTCGCAGCGGCGCAGCGCCGAGACCTGGGCCGAGGTGGTGGCCTTCCACCGGCACCCCGACCCGCTGCCCCGCCTCTTCGTCGCCGACGTGCTCGACATGCACGCGCTGACGGGCGCTTCCACCCAGCACGCCGGCTGGTACCACCGCGAACGCCTGAAGCTGCTGGGCACCTGGGTGGACGTGGAGGACGACGCAGTCGTCCTGGCTCGCCTGCTGCGGGCGCTGGTGGACGAGGGCTTCCCCGAAGCGGAAGCCGTCGGCCTGCGTCACGCGGGGCACGCCGACGCGCGCGTCCGCCGCGAGGTGCCGGGCTTGCTAGACCGGCCCCTGACCCCGCGGGCGGCCGGAGCCGTACGGTCCCTGTGTCGGGACCCCGACGCCGGGGTACGGGCGGCTGCCGCCGAGTCCCTGGGCGGGGAGGCGCCGTCGGTGGAGGACCGCACGCTGCTCCTGGCCCTGCTCGTCGACGCCGACCCGCACGTGGCGCGCCGCGCCGCCTACGCCATCGCCCGGGGCGCGGACCGTTCACCGGAGACCACCGAGGCACTGGTACGCCTCCTCGACGCCGAGGACCAGGACATCCGGCTCAGCGCCGCCTACGGCCTGGCCCTGCGCGACGACCCGGGCACGCCGGCCGCGTACGCGCGCGTGGGCCGACTGGACGGCTCGGAGTACGAGCACGACCACCGGGCGGACGGCCTGTGGCGCTGGAAGCTCAGGAACGAACCCAGCGGGTGAGCCCGTCCCAGGCGGCGGGAGCCAGGGTGAGGACGGGCCCGTCGGCGACCTTGGAGTCCCGGACGTGGACGGTGTCGGCGCAGGGGCAGGTGGCTACTTCGACGCACTGGCCGCCTTCGCTGGCGCTGTAGCTGGACTTGAACCACTTCAGTGGGGTGCTCATGTCTCTCCTAGCAGCCGGTCCAACAGGACTTTGGTGTCCGTGACATTGAGGGCTTGGGATCGCAGCATGGCGTACTTCTGCGCAAGGATGCTGACCTCGCTCGGATCATGCACGGCGATGCTGACGCGCTGGTTCTCCGAGTACGCAAGGCGATGGTGATCGGGCGTTTCCAACAGGATGAACGAACCTGTGAGACCTGCGTGAGCGGTGAGTCCCAGGGGGAGGACTTGGAGGGAGATCGCGGGACGGTCGGCGCAAAGGCGCAGGTGGCGCAACTGCTCGCGTCGAATGTCGTTACCGCCGAGACGGTCGCGCAGCGCTGATTCCGCGATGATGAACCCGAGGGTCGGCGGAATCGCGCGGTACAGGATGTCCTGACGCTTCATCCGGCGCTCCGTCTGGAATTCGATCTTCTCCGTGCCCATGTAAGGGACGCGGCAGCTGAACACCGCGCGGGCGTATGCCTCGGTCTGAAGCAGGCCGGGCACGAGTATCGCGTCGTACCAGGACAGCGCGACCGCCTCGGCTTCGTTGGCGAAGTACTCCTCGGCCCAGGGCGGTATCACGTCGACCACGGGCATCTCGTTGGCGGCTACCGCCAGCAGGCCCGGAAGGCCGAGGACCTCGTCCATCCTCTCGGCGACGTTCGGCATCAGGGCGCGCCGCCCCTGCTCGATGGAGGCGACGGTTTCCACGTCGATGTGCACAGCCTCGGCGAGGGCTCGTTGGGTCATTCCTGAGGCGGCGCGGGCGGCGGCAACCTGCGCGCCGACCATTTTCAGGGCCGTCTGGTTCAGCCGGGGTCTCTTGCGTGGTGACATACCGGTGAACTCCCCATGGGCACAGGCGTGATGCGGCTGCCAACCCGTACTCATCAAGGAGTACGGGTCGCTTGCCTTGATGACGCTAGTCACGCACGGCAACGATCACCCCGTGAACGTAGAAATCCAACCGGCCCTGCTGCGCGAGCGGTTCTATCCCCGCAGTCGTCAAACCGTCTGCCCTGCCAGGGAGTTCGCGGCAGAAACACTTCACGCGTGGGGTGTCACATGCCGCCGCGACGACGTGTTGCTCTGCGTGAGCGAGCTGGCGACCAACGCCCTGCTGCACGGGGTCCCGCCCGGCCGGGGCTACCGGCTGCGGATGCTGCGCTACGACGGCACCGTACGGGTCGAGGTCCACGACAGCGGAGGCGGCCGGCCGCGCATCGGGCGGCGGGACCCGGCCGCCGAGGGCGGGCGCGGGTTGCTGCTGGTGGCGGCGGTCGCGGACCGGTGGGGCACCGTGGCACGGGTACCGGGCAAGGCGGTGTGGTGCGAGTTCGCCGTCGGGGCGGGAGCGCCACCGGACGGGCTCTAGGCTTGGGGCGACTGCTGTCGATGCTCGAAGAGGCGACTGGAACATGAGCACGTACGGATCCTTCCCCGGTTCGCGGCCCCGCCGGCTGCGTACCACCCCGGCGATGCGGCGGATGGTCGCGGAGAACCGGCTGCACCCCTCGGACCTGATCCTCCCGGCCTTCGTGCGCGAGGGCATCAGCGAGCCCCTCGCCATCTCGGCGATGCCGGGCGTGGTCCAGCACACGCGGGACACGCTGCGGAAGGCGGCCGTGGAGGCGGTCGAGGCGGGCGTCGCGGGGATCATGCTCTTCGGCGTTCCGGCGGACGAGAACAAGGACGCGCTGGGCACGGCGGGCACCGAGCCGGACGGAATCCTGCAGGTCGCGATCCGCGACGTGAAGGCCGAGGTCGGCGACGACCTGGTGATCATGTCGGACCTGTGCCTCGACGAGTACACCGACCACGGCCACTGCGGCGTCCTCGACGAGCACGGGCGCGTCGACAACGACGCGACGCTGGAGCGCTACGCCGAGATGGCGCAGGTCCAGGCCGACGCGGGCGTCCACGTCGTGGGGCCCAGCGGCATGATGGACGGCCAGGTCGGCGTCATCCGCGACGCCCTCGACGAGACCGGGCACGAGGACGTCTCGATCCTCGCCTACACGGCGAAGTACACCTCCGCCTTCTACGGCCCCTTCCGCGAGGCCGTCGCCTCGTCCCTCCAGGGTGACCGCAAGACGTACCAGCAGGACCCGGCGAACGCCCGCGAGTCCCTGCGGGAGCTCGCCCTCGACCTGGAGGAGGGCGCGGACATGGTGATGGTCAAGCCGGCCGGCCCCTACCTCGACATCCTGTACCGGGTCGCGCAGGCCGTGGACGTACCGGTGGCGGCGTACCAGATCAGCGGTGAGTTCGCGATGATCGAGGCGGCCGCGGAGAAGGGCTGGATCGAGCGCGACCGCGCGATCCTGGAGTCCCTGATGGGCATCAAGCGCGCGGGCGCGGACACGATCCTCACTTACTGGGCCACCGAGGTGGCGGGCTGGCTGCGCAACGCCTGATCCGTTCTACGGCCAGTCGACGAGGCCGTGGAAGACGATGAAGTCGAGGACGACGGCGGCCGGGGCGATCACGGCCGGCCACACCCTGGCGGCGGCGTTGCGCCGCCGCCAGGGCAGCGCCCACGCGGAGAGCAGCACGACCAGGACCACCACCAGGCCGAACCCGAAGACCGGGAAGGCCAGGTCGTAGGAGGCGTCGAACCGGTCGCTCACCTCGCCCTCGCAGGAGTCGCAGGCCATCGGGGCCAGCCCGACGAAGAAGAACGCGACGGCCGCCACCGGCAGTGTCAGCAGGGTGGAGACGAGCGGCGCGACGAACGCGTGCGGGTGCCGGTCGGTGCCGGCGACCGGGGTCGGGGTCGTGGTCATGGATCCAGTGAACTCCGCGAGTTGGTCCCGGACATGAGCGCACGTACTCGGGTGCGCGGCACGCAGGGGCCGTGCGCCTCGTAGGTATAGGCACGCACGTGCGTCGCGCCCGCAGAGGCGCACGGGACGCTTACCTGATGTCGGTGACCCCTGACAAGCCCCGAGTATCCGGAACCTGTGCCGGCCCTGTTCGGGAGGCCTACTGGTGGTGCGGCAAGAACCGCACCAGGGGACGCCCCTGTCTGCACGGCTCCGGGCGGCACCGGGACCGGAGGCATCGGCCGCGGCGGTAACGGCCGCTGCGGTGGCCGCAACGGCAACGGTACGAACGGCACCGGCACCAACGGCAACGACGGTCCCCCGTGCCCCGACAAGCCCACGACACCGAAGCCCCCCGAGGACGACAGCGGCTACCCGTCGGTTCCCGAGGCTCCGGCCCCGCCCGCTCCCGAGGCTCCGGCCCCGCCCCCCGTTGTCGTCCGCTGACTGCGGATGGGCCGGAGGGCCGCTGCCCCACCGCCTGGCGGTGGGGCGAACCCCCGCTCGCGCGTGTCGGGGTGTAGGCGCACTCTGGAGGGAACAGGTGACCCTGGAGGTGATGCACCATGGCCACGCTCGTCGGGTGGCATGTGGAGCTGGAATTCACCGAGGAGGGCCACCGCACCAGTGCGGCGGCCCTGGTACGGCTCGGGGACGGCTCCGAGATCAGGGCGCGGGGCTATGCCTTGCGCCACCCCTCCGACCCGGAGCAGATGAGGGTCGGGGAAGAGATCGCGGGCGCCCGTGCGCTCATGGATCTCGCGCAGCAGATGTTGCAGAAGGCCCACTCGGAGATCGACGAGGCGACGGGCCGTCATTCCTACCCGCTCAACCGCTGAGCGGCGGGCGGACCACCGGCCCGCTGAGGGGCTCCTGCCGGAGCCGCTCAGCGGGTCCTGCTGCGGAAGAGGACGGCGGCCAAGGTCACGGCCACGGCCGTGATGCCGGCGCACCAGGTCAGGGCCGTCCAGGGGGTGCTTCCGGCGGGCTGCGCGAGGAGCAGCGCGCGCAGGGATTCGATCACCGGGGTGAGCGGTTGGTGCTCGGCGAAGCCGTGCAGCCAGCCGGGCATCGTCTCGATGGGGACGAAGGCGCTCGACGGGTAGGGCAGGAACATCATCAGGAAGGTGAAGCCGCCCGCCGCCTCCGGCGTCTTGGCGAGCAGTCCGAGCGTGGCGGCCAGCCACGAGATCGCCGTGATGTACGCGAACAGCAGGCCGGCCGCGGCGAGGAAGGCGGCCGGGCCCGCCTGGGGGCGGAAGCCGATGGCGAGGGCGACGGTGAGGACCAGGGTGGTGGAGATCAGGTTGCGCAGGACGGAGGCCGTGACGTGTCCGGCCAGGATGGGGATCCCGCCGATGTCGAGGGTGCGGAAGCGGTCGATGACGCCGTTGCGCATGTCGTCGGCGACGCTGACGGCGGTGCCGGCCGCGCCGAAGCCCGCGCAGAGGAGCATGGCGCCGGGGACCACGTACGTCACGTACTCCGTGCCGGTGTCGATGGCCCCGCCGAAGAAGTAGACGAAGATCAGCATCAGCATCACGGGCAGCATCAGGGCGGCGATCAGGGCGTCCGGGCTGCGGCGGCTGATGCGCAGGCTGCGGCCGGCCAGGGCGAGGGCGCTCACAGGTACGGCGGTCATCGGTCGGCTCCCGTCAGGGTGAGGAACACGTCGTCGAGGGTGGCGGTGCGGACGGCGAAGCGGTCCACGCAGGTGCGGTCCGGGTCGAGTTCGTCGAGCAGGGCGCGGACGTGGGCGGCGCTGCCGTCGGTGGCGACGCCGAGGGTGAGCTCGTCCGGGGCGAGGTGGACGGCGCGCGGGACCAGGGCCTCGTAGGCAGCCTGCGTGGTGAGGGTGAGGTCCAGGCGGTGGCCCGACACGCGGGCCTTGAGCTCGGCGGGCGTCCCCTCGGCGGCGATCCGTCCCTCGGCGAGGACGGCGACGCGGTCGGCGAGCCGGTCGGCCTCCTCCAGGTACTGGGTGGTGAGCAGCACGGTCGTGCCGTCGGCGCGCAGTTCCCGTACGAGTTCCCACAGGTCCTGGCGGCTGCGCGGGTCGAGGCCGGTGGTCGGCTCGTCCAGGAAGATCACCTCGGGGCGGGAGACGAGGCTCGCGGCGAGGTCGAGGCGGCGTCGCATGCCGCCCGAGTAGGTCTTGGCCGTGCGCGCGGCGGCGTCGGCGAGGCCGAAGCGGGTGAGGAGCTCGTCGGCGCGGGTGCGGGCGGCGCGCGGGGTGAGTCCGCTGAGCCGGCCCATCATGCGGAGCATTTCGGCACCGGTCTGGAGGTCGTCGACTGCGGCGAACTGGCCGGTGAGGCTGATGCGTTCGCGGACGAGGGCCCGCTCGGTGACGGTGTCGTGCCCGGCGACGCGGGCGGTGCCCGCGTCGGGGGCGGTGAGGGTGGCGAGGATCCGGACGGTGGTGGTCTTCCCGGCGCCGTTGGGGCCGAGGAGGGCGAGGACGCTGCCGCGGGGGACGGCGAGGTCGATGCCGTCGAGGACGCGGACGTCGCCGTAGGACTTGGTCAGGCCGGTGGCGTGGATCCCGAGGGCGCCGGAGGCGTGCGTGGTCATGAGGGGATGCGCTCCCTTCGTGGGCTCTGCTGCGCTTCTGCGTATGCCTTACGCTCTTCTGTGTAAGTAATACACAGAACTAGGATGGGGGTCAATCGAGGAGTGGGCGGTCATGGCGGACGAGGACGACGAGGGCGGCGCAGGCGGTGGAACCGGGCTCCCGGCCAGCCTGGAAATGGCCTGGGGCCTGCGCGAACGCCCCGGCAAGGGGCCGCGCCCCACGCTCACGCTGCCGCGCATCGTGGAGACGGCCGTGACACTGGCGGCCGGTGAGGGGATGGACGCAGTTTCCATGGGCCGGGTGGCCAAGGAGCTGGGCGTCTCGACGATGTCCCTCTACCGGTACGTCACGGCGAAGGAGGAGCTCTACATCCTGATGTCGGACGCGGGTGTCGGCGCGCCGCCGGCGCTGCCGCCGGAGGCGGAGGGGTGGGGCTGGCGCGAGCTGCTGACCCAGTGGGCGTACGCGCAGCGGGCCGTGCTGATGGTCAACTCCTGGATCCTGCGCATCCCGATCACCGGGGCGCCGGTCAGCCCGAACCAGCTGGCCTGGATGGAGCGCGGGCTGGCGGCGATGGCCGGCACGGCCCTGACCGAGGGCGAGAAGATCTCGACGATCATCCTGATCGGCGGCCTGGTCCGCAACGAGGCGACCATGGCCGCGGACATGATGGACGCCATCGTGAAGTCCGGCGTCGCACCGGACCAGGTCCTGGGCCAGTACGTGCGCACGCTGCGGCTGATGACGGGCCCGGACAGCCACCCGGCCGTGACGCGACTGCTGGAGTCGGACGCGTTCACGGGCTCGGACGAGCCGGACTTCCAATTCCGCTTCGGCCTCGACCGGATCCTGGACGGCCTGGCCGCGCTGGTGGCGGTGCGGACGGGCGGAGCCTGAGGGGGCGGGGGCCCGGGAGAGGTCGGGCGGCGGGCGGCGCCGGAGGGGGCGGGGCTTCGGTGGGCGGGATGGCTGAGCGCGGGGCGGTGGTGCGGGGGCGGGGCCTGTGCGGGGCGGCATCAGGGTTGTGCTGGGGGTTTCCCGTCCGTCCTATCGTCTTCCGGTTCGTGCCGGTCCCTCAAGGGCGCTCCTTCGTCGCGTCGCTTCGCGATGTCGCTGCGCTCCACCCTTGACCGCCCGTCCCGCCCCGGAAAATCGAGGACAGCCGGGAAGCCCCCAGAAGAACGGGCCGGGGGGAGAGATAGAGGGACGGGCACATCAGCGATGCGCGGGGTGGTCGGGGGAGCGCCTCAGATCGCTACACGGTCCCGCCCGACGGCGTCCGCAGACCCCTTGGGCTGGGCATAAGCCGCCATCGATCGCTACACGCTTCTGCGAGACGGCGTCCGCCCCTCGTTCGGGGCTGACGGGGGGGGGGGCGGAAGCACAGGTCAGACGGGTGGCAGCAGATCGCTCTCGCTGACGGTGTACGTCAACGGGGGGTAGGTGAAGTCCGTTTCGTCGTTCTCGCGGCGCCGCAGTCGGTAGAACTCGCGCCGCTGCTCGTCGTCGGCCGACGTGAGGCGCGCGCCCTGCGGGAGGTAGGCGTGTCCATCGCGAAACCGAAGGAGGGTCTTTGACGTTCTGAACGTCACGCCCAGCCATTGGTTGTCCGCCGTCGGGTCGGTGTCCAGCACGATCTTGTGCTTGAACCGCCGATTCGACTCGACGGAGAACACGACCACACTGTTGTGGGTGAGGGGGATCTCGAACCCGTCGGAATCCGACTCCTTGGATTCGAAGACCAGCTTCCTCGGGCTCACTTCGGGGTGCTGGTAGCAGGAGAGGACGGCGATGAAAGAGTCGTCGGCCAGATCCAGGGCCTGGTCGGAATGGCTGCCCATGGTTCTGTAGGCATTCGTGTAGCTCTCGATGAGGGCGTTGTTGAAGCCGACGGGGATCGCCGCGTGTTCTTGGATCTGGTGCGCCAGCCATTCGTGCACCGCACGGAAACGCTGCGTCGGACCGCTGTACTGAGTGGTGGTGCGTACGAGAGGCACTCCGTTTTCCTCGTCGACGTGGGTGAGCGTGGCGCCTCGCCGGCCCTTCCCTACGTCTTCCAGAGCAGCCGATGCCGACAGCTCCGCGAAGAGGTCCCGCTCGGTCGGCAAGGAAAGCGAGGTGATCCTAGGCTCGGGGGGCAACGTAGTCTCCCGTGTTCATGCTGAAGAGAAACCTGTCGCCGTAGTCGATGAGGGACGAGGTCCTGTTCTCCTCGGCGTACAGCTTGCGCAGCTCGTCCATGCCCTCGGGCGTGGGCGGCCCCAGCTCCACCAGGTCTTCCGCCGCTTTGAGGAACGTCCGGCCGTTCTTGTGGACCGCTTCGGTGTCCGAACAGCGCACCACGTAGCCCAGGCGGGTGGGGAGCATGCCAGCGTCCAGCGTCGAGGGCCGGATTTCGTGCGTGTACAGCCGGTTGGTGGACAGCGGCATGAAGAACACAGAGCCGGGATAAAGGGTCACGGTGAACTGAGGGGGCAGGGCGTCCGTTGCCGGTTCCTTGAGACGGAAATGCAGTCGGGTCAGCCCGCTGGCACGCTTCACGCCGTAGTCGAAGGCGTCTTCCGCCATCGGATGCAGCTTGTCGAGTCCGTCATAGAACGTGCAGAAAGCCATGATTCCGTTGCCGGGCATGTCCTTGGTCTTGTCGGCGTGCGCCGATATTTTCGCCTTGGACTGCTTGCGCTCGGCCGTGGCCAGGGTGTTGTGGTAGACCTGCGCGAGGACATGATTGAGCGGCGCGTGGTTCCGGAATACGGTGGCGGCCTCGCGGTTCAGATCCTCGACCATTCGGATGTCCGTCGGTCGAAACCCCTCGGTCGGCCCTGAGAGATTCGTGGAGCACCGGAGCAGACGGAAATGCAGCTCGTCACCCTCTCGTGTGACGGGCGTCAGATAGATCCCGCTGCGATGAGCCGTTCCAGGCTTGTTGGACTCCGTCAGCGACTGGAAGGCGTGCTCCGCACGGATCCGCCCGAAGTGATCGGCGTCGAGGTCGAAGAAGCGGCGGTAGTACACCCCCGCGCCGTGCACCCGGATGGGAACTCGGCCCCCATCGACGACGGTCCAACCTGTGTCGTTCTCGTGGTATTCGTGCGACAGCTCCCGGACGATGAACACCCGCTCTGCCGAATCCAGTTGGTGCCTGCTGATCCCGGACGCGTCGCCGCACAGGTAGACGGTCTTCTGGGTGAGGTCAGTCGACCCCAGCTCCTCCGGCGTGATCGTGGACCCGAAGAAGTCCCTGATCAAGTCGTCGTCCTGCAACGCCGAAGGCGCAACCAGGATGTTGCTCGCATCATCAATGCGGGCCTCTGTCAGCCCTGCCGGGTGCATAGAACGGCACCTCCCCTTCGTAGATCTTGATCAATTGAACCGCGGACCGGCCCCGAACGGTCTGCAGTCGCGTGATCGAGAAGCGCGTAGCGGTCAGAGGCGTCCTACGCCAGCCACAGAGGCCCGCAGGCGCCGACGGACAGGACCGCGTAGCGATCTGAGGCGCACCGGGCTCTGCCCGGCTCTCTCCGACGTCCCGTCTCTCTCCTTCTGTCCCGGCCCGTTCCTCTGGGGGCTTCCCGGCTGTCCTCGTATTTCCGGGGCGGGACGGGCGGTCAAGGGTCGCCGAAGGCCATCGCGAAGCGACGCGAGGAACGAGCGCCCTTGAGGGACCGGCACGACACGGAGAGACGATGGGACTGACGGGAAACCCCCAGCACATCCCTGATGCCGCCCGTCGTGGATGCCGTCCCCAGGGCGCGGCTTCGGTTCGCGACGGGCCTGTCTCTGTCTGCCGCCGCTCAACCGCGGGCTAGCGAGCGAGCCAGCCCGTCAGTGCCGTCCAGCTCGCCGGCGCGAGCGCCAGGACCGGGCCGTCCTGGACCTTCGAGTCCCGGACGTGGACCGCGTCCGGGCCGCTGGTGGCTACCTCCACACACTGACCGCCGTCGCTGCCGCTGTAGCTGGACTTGAACCACTTCAGTGAGGTCGTAGCGCTCATGTCTCTCCTAGCAGGCGCTCCAACAGGCCTCTTGTCTGCTCGGTGTTGAGGGCCTGAGTCCGCAGCATCGCATACCTGCGCGCCATGATGCTGACCTCGTTGGGTTTCGAGATGAGCTGGCTGCCACGTTGGGTTTCGGTGTAGCCGAGGTGCTGGTGCTCCTGGGTCTCGACGATGGTGAACGGGCCGTCGAGAGCGGCGTGTGAGGTCCGCCCCAGAGGCAGCACCTGAAGGCTCACGTCCGGGAGGCCCGTGCACCTGTGGAGGTGGCGCAGCTGCTCCGCGTACACCTCGTCCCCGCCGAGGCGGTCACGCAGTACCGCTTCCCAGACGACGAAGCTCAGCGTCGGAGGAGTGCTGCGGCGCAGGATGTCTTGGCGGGCGAGGCGGCGGGCGGTCAGGGCGTCGATCTCTGCTTCCGGGTAGGCGGGGACGCGGCACCTGAAGACGGCCCGGGCGTAGTTCTCCGTCTGGAGCAGGCCAGGTACCACCTGGTTGTCGAACCAGGAGAGTGCGATCGCGCTGTCCTCAAGGGCCATGTACTCCTCCGCCCACGGCGGAGTCGCGTCGACCGCCGGCATTCCGACGGCCGCCAGCGTCAGCAACCCCGGCAACCCCAGATGCTGGTCCATCAGTTCGGCGACGTTCGGCATCAGGGCGCGCCGGCCCTGTTCGATCGACGCGATCGTCTCCGCGTCCAGGCGGACCAGCTCGCCCAGCTGTCGCTGGGTCAGGTTCTTGGCGACTCGGCCGGCGGCCACCTGCGAGCCGACCATCTTCATGGTCGTCGCGTTCGGCCGTGCGCGTTTCCTCGGTGGCATGACAGCGAACTCCCCACCCGCACATGCGGAATACCCCGTGCGGACCCGTACTCATCGAGGAGTACGGGTCGGCGCTCAGCCATACGCTAGTGACGCAGCGCGACGATCGTGCCGTGAATCCAACTATTCAGGCGGCGCTCGTGCGCGAGCGGCTCTACCTGCGCTCACCCCGGACCGTCGCAGCTGCGCGCCAGTTCACACGTGACACCTTGCAGGCGTGGGGCGTGGACCAACGCCTCGACGACATGTCGCTCTGCGTGAGCGAGCTGGCGACCAACGCCGTGCGGTACGGCGTCCCGCACGGCCGCGGCTATCTCCTGCGGCTGTTCGGCTTCGAGGACGCGACCGTCCGGGCCGAGGTGCACGACAGTGGGCCCGGGCTGTCGCGGATCACCGGGCGGCCGTACGGACGGGGCCTCACTCTCGTCCAGGCGCTCGCCGACGAGTGGGGGGTGCTGGCGCGGACGCCCGGGAAGGTCGTCTGGTGCGAGTTCCGGAACGCCCCCCGACTACCGGAATCAGCCGGAGGGCACTCGCGCAGGGAATGACCGGATCAGGCGGGCTGCTCCGGGGCGGTCGCCTTGATCACCGAGAACGTGCCGCCCTGGGGGTCGGAGAGGACGGCCATGCGGCCCGCGACCATGTCGAAGGCCGGGGCCATGACGCTGCCCCCGGAGCGCACCGCGGCGGCCTGGATCTCGTCGACGTCGTCGACGTGGAAGTACGGCATCCAGTGCGGCGGCACGCCGGGCGGGAGCTTGGCGAGGTCCATCATTCCGCCGACGGCGCGGTCGCCGACCTTGAACTCGGTGTACTCCCCGGCGTCGGGCATCTCGGACCTGGCCGTGGTGACGGGGAGGACGGAGGTGTAGAAGGCAGCCGCGGCGGGGACGTCGCCGGTGCTCAGCTCGTTCCAGATCAGCGCGCCGTGCTCGTTGACGATGCCCGCGCCGTCGAAGGTGCCGGCCTGCCACAGGCCGACCGCGGCGCCCGTCGGGTCGATGATCACGGCCATCCGGCCGAGGTCCATGACGTCCATCGCGCCCATCATCACCGAGCCGCCGGCGTCGGTGACGGACTTGAGGGTGGAGTCGATGGAGTCGGTGGCCAGGTACGTGGTCCACGCGGTCGGCGGCATCGGGTCGGGCACGGAGCCGTCCGGGTTGGACGCCTTCATGATCCCGGCGACGGGCCTGCCCTTGAGGAGGCAGACGGAGTAGCCGCCCTGCTCCGCCGGGCCGACCTCGCCCTGCCAGCCGAAGAGGTCGCAGTAGAAGTCGAGGGCCGCCTGCTGGTCGGGGACCATCAGGTCGATCCAGCACGGGGTGCCGGGCTTGTAGGGGCCGTTCATGTCGGGCACGGATGCCTCCGCTGGTGGATGGGGGAAGGACGCGCCGTCCCCTACCCGGCCCGTGCGGCCCGAATCGGGCCGTACGGGTGAATCTGGGCGGGCATCAGTGGGAGCAGACGGCTACGGGCAGAGGTGGCCGGGGCGCGGGTGGCACTCGCCGGGGTCCGGGTCGACCGGGCCGCCCGGCCGGAAGTTGGACCACCAGATCGGGGTTCCGCCGTAGTAGACGGCGATGTTGCCGCCGTTCTGGATCGCCAGGTGCGCGCCCCAGTGGCGGTCGGTGGCACTGTTCCACAGCGGGCGCATGGCGGCGTCGTAGGAGACGAGGTTGCCGTCGGCCTGCATGTAGAAGGTGTTGCCGTAGCCGTAGCTGCCGACGGCCGTCCAGATGGCCCTGCCCTGGTGGTAGAGCACGACGTGGCCGTCCGTCTGCTGCACGAGCATGGTTTGCCGGTCGGGCGAGTACCAGGCCTCGCCCCGGTTCAGCCCGGCAGTTCCCGTGATGATCGTTTCGGTGTCACTGTTCACGGCTGTCGCCGCGGCGGCAGGGGCGGCCTGCGCCGCCGTGGCGGCCAGCCCGGTCGGGGCCAGGGCCAGGATCGCGGCAGCGGCCACCAGGGACGGGCGGATGCGTAATCGGTTCATGCGGACTCCGTGCGGTGTGATCCGGATGGACGCCCGCAGACTCGCAGCGGAACCCCAGCCGCAGCAGGAGGAAACCGGCCGTTTCCTGACACGTCCGGCGCCGGCCTCCGTGCCGTGACGGAACGCGGAAGGCCCCACCTCCGGGAGGAGACGGGGCCGCCGGCGTACGAGGTGCGTCAGAGCTTCTCGGGGGTGCGGATGCCCAGGAGGGACATGCCCTTCGAGAGGGTGCGGGCCGTCAGCTCGCACAGGAACAGGCGGTTCTCGCCCACGACGAGCTCCGGCTCCGGCTTCACGACCGGGCACTCGGTGTAGAACGTCGTGAACAGCGACGACAGCTGGTAGAGGTACGCCGCCACCTTGTGCGGGGCGTGCTCCGCGGCCGCCTCGGAGATCAGTTCGCCGAAGCCGTCCAGGTGCAGGCCCAGTGCGCGCTCCGCCGGGGCCAGTTCCAGCTCCGGGTGGGCGACCGGCTTGCGGTCACCGGCCCGGCGCAGGATCGACCTGATCCGGGCGTACGCGTACTGGAGGTACACGGACGTGTCGCCGTTCAGGGAGACCATCTGGTCCAGGTCGAACTTGTAGTCGCGCGAGGCGGACGTCGACAGGTCGGCGTACTTCACCGCGCCGATGCCGACGTACTGGCCGTTCTCGACGATCTCCGACTCCGTCAGGCCCACCTTCTCGGCCTTCTCCCGGACCACGGCGGTCGCCCGCTCCACGGCCTCGTCGAGGAGGTCCACCAGCCGGACCGTCTCGCCCTCACGGGTCTTGAACGGCTTGCCGTCCTTGCCGAGGACGGTGCCGAAGGCCAGCTGCACGGCCTTGACGTCGTCGTTCAGCCAGCCCGCCCGGCGCGCCGTCTCGAAGACCATCTTGAAGTGCAGCGACTGCCGCGCGTCGACCACGTAGATCAGCTCGGTCGCGCCGAGGTTGGTCACGCGGTCACGGATCGCCGACAGGTCGGTGGCCGCGTAACCGAAGCCGCCGTCCGACTTCTGCACGATCAGCGGGGTCGGGTTGCCGTCCGGGCCCTTGACGTCCTCGAAGAACACGCACAGCGCACCGTTGGAGCGGACCGCGACGCCCGACTCCTCCAGCAGCTTGCACGTCTCGACCAGCATGTCGTTGTAGCCGGACTCGCCGACGACGTCCGGGTCCTGGATGTCCATGTCCAGCTTGTTGAAGACGGAGTAGAAGTAGATCTTCGACTCGTCCACGAACCGCTGCCACAGCGCCAGCGTCTCCGGCTCGCCCGCCTGCAGGTCCACCACCCGCGCCCGGGCCCGCGTCTTGAACTCCTCGTCGGAGTCGAAGAGGGCGCGCGAGGCCTTGTAGAGGCGGTTGAGGTTGGACATGGCCTCCTCGCCGGAGACCTGCGCGTCCGACTTGTGGTCCAGCTCGTGCGGGTGCTCCAGCAGGTACTGGATGAGCATGCCGAACTGGGTGCCCCAGTCGCCGATGTGGTGGCGCCGGACCACCTTCTCGCCCGTGAACTCCAGGATCTCCACCATCGCCGCACCGATCACCGCGGACCGCAGGTGCCCGACGTGCATCTCCTTGGCGACGTTCGGCTGCGCGTAGTCGATCACCGTGGTGCCGGCGGAGGCGTTCAGCGGAACGCCGAGCCGGTCGTCCGCGGCGCGGGCGGCCAGCGTCGAGATGATCGCCCCGTCGGCGACGGTGATGTTCAGGAAGCCCGGGCCCGAGACCTCGATCTCCTGGATCAGGTCACCGGTCGGGATGCCCTCGACCACGGTCGTGGCCAGCTCGCGCGGGTTGGCCTTCGCCTTCTTCGCGAGCGCCAGGATGCCGTTGGCCTGGAAGTCGGCCCGGTCGCTTCGTCGCAGCAGCGGGTCGGCGCCACCGGCCTCCGGCAGGGCGGAGGCGAGGGCGTCGGCGACGCGCTGGTTGACGGACGAAGCGAGCGAAGGGACCGAGGCCATGAGCTGCCGTTCCTGTGAGGTCTGGTACTGGGGTCGGACTTGGGTCTTCCGACAAGTGCCGAGTATCCCACGGGGGCGCCATCCGTTTCGCGGGATATCACCGGGTGGGAAGCAACCCCGGAGTGGCCCGTTCCGTCTGGGAGAATGGCCGAAGCCATCATTCGAGATAGAAGGACGTGTCGTGGCTCAGAGCGCGCAGAGCAGCACCGAGACCGACTGGGTCTCCCGTTTCGCGGACGAGGTCATCGCCGAGGCGGAGCGCCGAGCCCCGGGCAAAACCGTCGTCGTCGCGTCCGGACTCTCCCCCTCCGGCCCGGTCCACCTGGGCAACCTCCGCGAGGTCATGACCCCGCACCTGGTCGCCGACGAGATCCGCCGCCGCGGCCACGAGGTCCGCCACCTCATCTCCTGGGACGACTACGACCGCTTCCGCAAGGTCCCCAAGGGCATCCCCGGCGTCACCGAGGAGTCGCACGCCCAGCACATCGGGCGCCCGCTGACCGCCGTCCCCGCCCCCGAGGGCTCCGCGTACCCGAACTGGGCCGAGCACTTCAAGGCCGCCATGGCCGAGTCGCTGGCCGAGCTCGGCGTCGAGTACGACCCGATCAGCCAGACCGAGCAGTACACCACCGGTGTCTACCGCGAGCAGATCCTGCACGCGATGAAGCACCGCGGCGACATCGACGCCGTCCTCGCCCAGTACCGCACCAAGGTCAAGCCGGGCGGCAAGAAGCCCCAGCAGAAGCAGGTCGACGAGGCCGAGCTGGAGGCCGCCGAGGGCTCCGGCGCGGCCGCCGAGGACGACGGCAGCGCCGGCGAGGGCGGGTACTTCCCGTACAAGCCGTACTGCGGCCGGTGCGGCAAGGACTTCACCAAGGTCACCTCGTACGACGACGACACCACCGAGCTGACCTACGTCTGCACCGAGGACGAGTTCACCGAGACCGTCAAGCTCAGCGAGTTCAACCGCGGCAAGCTCGTCTGGAAGGTCGACTGGCCGATGCGCTGGGCCTACGAGGGCGTGATCTTCGAGCCCTCCGGCGTCGACCACTCCTCGCCCGGCTCCTCCTTCCAGGTCGGCGGCCAGATCGTCCACATCTTCGGCGGCGAGCAGCCGATCGGCCCGATGTACGCCTTCGTCGGCATCAGCGGCATGGCCAAGATGTCCTCCAGCAAGGGCGGGGTCTTCACCCCCGGCGACGCCCTGAAGATCATGGAGCCGCAGCTCCTGCGCTGGCTCTACGCCCGCCGCAGGCCCAACCAGTCCTTCAAGATCGCCTTCGACCAGGAGATCCAGCGCCTCTACGACGAGTGGGACAAGCTGGAGGCCAAGGTCGCGGACGGCAGCGTGCTGCCCGCCGACGCCGCCGCGCACGCCCGCGCCGTACGCGTCGCCTCCCACGAGCTGCCGCGCACCCCGCGCGCGCTGCCGTACCGCACGCTCGCGTCGGTCGTCGACATCACCGCAGGACACGACGAGCAGACCCTGCGCATCCTCTCCGACCTGGAGCCGGAGAAGCCGCTCACCTCCCTCGACGAGGTACGGCCGCGCCTGGACCGCGCCGAGAACTGGATCACCACCCAGGTCCCGGCCGACCAGCGGACCCTCGTACGCGAGGACGCCGACACCGAGCTCCTGTCCTCCCTGGACGACGAGGGCCGCGAGTCCCTGCGCCTGCTCCTGGAAGGCCTCGACTCGCACTGGTCGCTCGACGGACTGACCACGCTCGTCTACGGCGTCCCGAAGGTCATGGCCGGGCTGGAGCCCGACGCCAAGCCGACCCCCGAGCTCAAGGTCGCGCAGCGCACCTTCTTCGCCCTGCTCTACCGGCTCCTCGTGACCCGGGAGACCGGGCCGCGACTGCCCACGCTGCTGCTGGCGGTGGGCGCGGACCGCGTGCGCAAGCTGCTCGCCGTCTGAGACCCCGCCGCGGGCCGTGCCCGGGCACGCGGAAGGGCCCGCACCCCTCGGGGTGCGGGCCCTTCCCGCGTACGGCGACAGCGGCGGGCCGTCTCTAGGCGATGTGCTCGTTCTCCAGCTCCCGCTGGTAGCGCAGCTTCAGCTGCGGGAAGATCTTGCGGATCAGCGAGCCGCTGCGCGGGTGGACCACCCCGTAGCGGTCGGCCAGCAGTATGTCGAGCTGCTCGGCGGTCAGCACCTCGCCGCTCTCCACCAGGTGGGTGCGGAAGACCTCGTACGCCGCCTCCGCGAACTTCTCCGCGTCCCCGTCGACGTCGGCCCCGGCCTCGGCGGCCGCGTCCGCCTCGGCGCGGGGGCCGGGTACGGGCGCCTGCGCCTGCGGCTCGTCCGGGCCCATCGGGGCCTGCACCGGGGTCGGCTCCAGGCCCTCGACGTACTGCGGGTTGTAGCCGCCCTCGTACGCGGCCTGCGGCGCGAGCGGCGCCGCGAACCAGGCGCTGTTGTGGGCCGCGGGCATAGCCGTCGGGTCCACCGCGAAGGCCGGCGGGGCGTGGGTGGCGGCCGCCGAGGCCGCTGCGGCCTGCTGTGCCTGTGCCTGCTGTACCTGGGCCTGCTGCTGGAACTGCCGGTCCGGCCCGTCCAGCTCCAGCTCCGGGGCGCCCGCCGCAGGGCCGGCCGCCGCGGCCTCCAGGGCCGGAGCCGGAGCCGCACCCACACCCGCGACCTGCGGCTCCAGCGGAGGCAGCACCGCCGGGTCGATCCCGGTCGCCGCCAACGCGTCCGGCGTCGTCTGCGAGAGCGGGACACCGATCCGGGCCAGCTTCAGCGGCATCAGCGCCTCCACCGGCGCCTTCTGCCGCCAGAAACGCCCGTACCGCGCCTGCAGGCGCGCCTGGTAGATCAGCCGGTCCTGCTCCATGCCGATCGCCTGCTCGTACGACCGCAGCTCCCACAGCTTCATGCGGCGCCACAGCTTGAACGTCGGCACCGGCGACAGCAGCCACCGCGTGATGCGCACGCCCTCCATGTGCCGGTCCGCCGTGATGTCGGCGATCCGGCCCACCGCGTGCCGGGCGGCCTCCACCGTCACCACGAACAGGATCGGGATCACGGCGTGCATGCCGACACCGAGCGGATCCGGCCACGAGGCCGCGCCGTTGAACGCGATCGTCGCAGCCGTCAGCAGCCACGCCGTCTGGCGCAGCAGGGGGAAGGGGATCCGCATCCAGGTCAGCAGCAGGTCCAGCGCCAGGAGCACGCAGATACCGGCGTCGATGCCTATCGGGAACACCAGGGAGAAGCTGCCGAACCCCTTCTTCTCCGCGAGCTCGCGCACCGCGGCGTACGAGCCCGCGAAGCCGATTCCCGCGATGACGACGGCTCCGGCGACCACGACACCGATGAGTATTCGGTGCGTACGAGTCAGCTGCATCGCGGCCACCCGCGATCCCCTCCCCTTGTCGAGCACAGACCGAGCGCTTACCGCGCCTTTACGGAGCTGCGGCAGGCACAGCGTACGGGTGACCGGAAGTCAGCGCTCCAGGAGGCCCCGACCTGCCACCGCTCCTACTGGGGCTGGGGGGACTGCGGCTGCTCCGCAGGCTTGTTGGCGCCCGCGACCGAGCCCACGGCCTCCTTGGCCGCGGTGATCGCGTCCTGGAGCAGCTTCGCCTGGTCCGGGGCACCGGCGCCCTCGTAGGCGGCGCCGTTGTAGTCGAGCGTCACGACCACGTTCTGGGTGCGCGCCACGATCGTGGTGTTGAAGAAGTCGCCGTCCTTCTTCACCGAGTAGACGATCGAGGTGCCCTGGTCGCCCAGGCCCTCGACGGCCTCGGCCTTGACGTTCTGCGCGCCCTCGGTGGCCTTCGCCGCCTCGACCTGCTTGCCGTACTGCTCCTCGGCGCGCTTGTTGGCGCTGCCGAGGGAGGCGTGCGAGTCGGTGCGGAAGAAGGAGAGCGACAGCCAGCGGTACTGCGAGCCCTTCAGGCCGTCCTCGTCCAGGCCGTTCCAGGAGCAGCTGGCGCGGGTGGCCAGGTCGTTCGACTTGGTCGCCGTACCGTTCTTGTCCTTCGCCTCCGGGACGAGGGTGTCTATCGTCCCTGCCTGGAGCGCCTTGCAGGGGTCCGGGAGCGCGGCGAAGGCGGCCTTCTCCAGCTCCGGCTTGGACTTCTCGCCGGGCTTCGAGGAGGCGGACGAACCGGACTTCTTCTCGTCCTTCGCGGCCGATTCCTTGCCCGAGTCGGACGAACACCCGGCCACGGTGAGGATCACCGGGACGGCTGCGCAGGCGAGAACGCGGGTGAGGCGCGAGGCTGATCGGTGCATGGTTCCTTCAGTGCTCTGGGGGTCTTCTTCGGACGCGGGACCCGGTCAACGGTAGCCCGATTGGGTGTCGCACTGCTGTGCGCGCCGTCACGCGGGGGTGTGGCGCGCACCGCTCACTCGTTGAAGCGTTCGGCGAGAGCCTGCGCCAACTGCCGTGCCTTGTCCTGGGTTTCACCGCTCGGCGGGATGGTGCCGGGCAGGGTCGGCTGCACGCTGTACTCGACCTTGACGATGACATTCGAGGTGCGGAACACAATCCGCACGGTGCGCGACTGGGCGGCCGTGGCCCCGGCGGCGCTCAGCTTGTCGTCCAGGAAGGCCTCGGTGCCGAGCCCTTCCAGGACGCGGGAGCCGAGCTCGGGCTGGGCCGACGGGCTGGTGCCGGGGGCGGGCGTCCCCGCGGCCGGCGCCCCGGCCGACGGCGAGCCGCTCGCGGGCGGTGCGGCGGGCGGGGGCGGGGAGGCGGCCGGGTTGGCCGGGTTGGCGGCGCCCTGGCCGGGGGTGGTGGCGGGGCCGGGGAAGGGCAGGCGCGCGTCGGTGAGCAGGCGTACGTAGACCTGCTTCGCCTTGTCGTCGTCGCTGGCGGCGCCGCGGTCGTAGGAGACCACGCGCTCGAAGCCGACGGACAGCAGCCGGGTCTCCTCGGGGGTCTGCGCGGTCCAGCGGCAGCCGACGTGCCGGTCGCCGTCGTACGAGGCGTCGGCGACGCCCGCGTACATCTGGTCGCGCTGTTCGGGGGTGAGGCCTTCCGCCTCGGGGAGCATGGGCTTGAGCTTCTTGCTGTCGGCGGCCGCCCTGCACGGCGCGGGCAGGCTGCGGTACTTCCCCGGCTGGGCGGGCGCGGCGGAGCTGCCGCCGGCCTTCGAGTCGCTGGTGCTTCCGCCGTCGCTCGCGCCGCTGCACCCGGTCAGGCCGGCCGCACCGGCCGCGAGCGCGGTGAGCATCGCGAGGCCGGGCAGGACTCGCCGTACCGCTGTGCGCTGCACGTCCACTGGCTCCCTTCGACCGGCGGGCCCCCCGACGGTCAGGAAAATGCGTTGCCGCGACTTGGGCGCGGCTGGACACAATGTCTATCGCACACGCTGGTGCTGGCGCCGGTCCCCTGTCGTATTTGGGATCAAGAGCGAGGCTTTTGCGCATTCTCACCTTTCTGTTGGTTTCGGGGGATTGATTCCTATGTCGTATGTAGAGGTACCGGGGGCGCAGGTCCCGATCCGGATGTGGACCGACCCGGCGTCGGTCGAGGCGGGAGCGATGCAGCAGCTCCACAACGTCGCCACGCTTCCGTGGATCAAGGGCTTGGCGGTCATGCCGGACGTCCACTACGGCAAGGGGGCCACGGTCGGCTCGGTGATCGCCATGAAGGACGCGGTCTGTCCGGCGGCGGTGGGGGTGGACATCGGCTGCGGCATGTCGGCGGTGAAGACCTCCCTGACGGCGAACGACCTGCCGGGCGACCTCTCCAAGCTCCGCTCGAAGATCGAGCAGGCGATCCCGGTGGGGATGGGCCTCCACAAGGAGGCGGTGGACCCGTCGCGGCTCTACGGCTTCTCGGTGGAGGGGTACGAGGACCTGTGGAAGCGGTTCGACTACCTCACCGACTCGGTCAAATTCCGTCAAGAACGTGCCACGAAGCAGATCGGAACGCTCGGAACAGGCAATCACTTCATCGAGTTCTGTCTCGATGAGTCAGGTTCGGTCTGGCTGATGCTGCACTCCGGCTCCAGGAACATCGGCAACGAGCTCGCCATGCACCACATCGGCGTGGCTCGGGGCCTCGCGCACAACCAGAACCTGGTCGACCGGGACCTGGCGGTCTTCCTCGCGGCGACGCCCGAGATGGAGGCTTACCGCAACGACCTCTTCTGGGCCCAGGAGTACGCGAAGTTCAACCGCGCGGCGATGATGAGCCTCTTCAAGGAGGTCGTCCGCAAGGAGTTCCGCAAGGCCAAGGTCTCCTTCGACCGCGAGATCAGCTGCCACCACAACTACGTGGCGGAGGAGCGGTACGACGGCATGGACCTGCTGGTCACCCGCAAGGGCGCGATCCGCGCCGGCAGCGGCGACTACGGGATCATCCCGGGCTCCATGGGCACCGGCTCGTACATCGTGAAGGGCCTCGGCAACGAGAAGTCCTTCAACTCGGCCTCGCACGGCGCGGGCCGGAAGATGAGCCGGACGGCGGCGAAGAAGAAGTTCTCGGCGCGCGACCTGGCGGAGCAGACCAAGGGCGTCGAGTGCCGTAAGGACGCGGGCGTCGTGGACGAGATCCCGGGCGCGTACAAGTCGATCGAGCAGGTCATCGACCAGCAGACCGACCTCGTCCAGGTCGTGGCCAAGCTCAAGCAGGTCATCTGCGTCAAGGGCTGAGGTCTGAGCCTGGGCGAGGCTGTCGGGGGAGTGGAGGGGCCCGGACCGGTGCAGACCGGTCCGGGCCCCTCCGCGTGCGTCAGCCGGTGATGCCGTCAAGGAGCAGGTCGACCGGGAGTTCGAGACAGACGCCCACGCACTCGGGGGCGCCGATGGAAGTGCCCCGCTTGTGCGTGGTGCGGAGTCGGCAGGTGCCCTCGCGCGGATCGCGGCAGACGACGACCTCGTCGTGGTGACGGTCGGCGATGATGTAGACGGGGATGCCGGCTGCGGCGTAGCTCTCGGCCTGGGTGCCGAGGTCGTCCGACCAGTCCGACGAGGTCACCTCGACCACGAGGCGGAACACCTCGGGCGAGTACCGGTTGTTCCCTCCCCTGGAGTCCAGGAAGTCTCCTTCCACCGGGGAGAAGTCCGCGATGGCGTAGTCGTCGGGGTCGGTCGGCAGCCAGATTCCGATGCCCTGAGGGCCCTGGACGCGGCGCGGGCCGCCGGGCTGAGGCCGGCGGCCCTGATGCCGCACCTGAGGAGTGCCGGGGTGCTGTGGGCGGACGCCCTAGAGCTCGCGGTGGACCTTCGTGTTCGAGGCCTGGGCGCGGGGGCGGACCACCAGGAGGTCGATGTTGACGTGGCTGGGGCGGGTCACCGCCCAGGTGATGGTGTCGGCCACGTCGTCGGCGGTGAGGGGCTCGGCGACGCCCGCGTAGACCTTCTCCGCCTTGTCCGCGTCGCCGCGGAAGCGGGTCTTCGCGAACTCCTCCGTGCGGACCATGCCGGGGGCGATCTCGATGACGCGTACGGGCTGGCCCACGATCTCCAGGCGGAGGGTCTCGGCGAGGACGCGCGCGCCGTTCTTGGCGGCGACGTAGCCGGCGCCGCCCTCGTACGTGGCGTGGCCGGCGGTGGAGGAGAGGACGACGACGGTGCCGTCGCCGGAGGCGGTGAGGGCGGGGAGCAGCGCCTGGGTGACGTTGAGCGTGCCGATGACGTTGACCTCGTACATGGTGCGCCAGTCGGCGGGGTCGCCGGTGGCGACGGGCTCGGCGCCGATGGCGCCGCCCGCGTTGTTGACGAGTACGTCGCAGCGGTCGAGGGAGGCGGCGAGGGCGTCGACGGCGGTTCGGTCGGTGACGTCGAGGGCGTGGGCGGTCGCGGTGTGCCCGGCGTCGGTGAGCTCGGCGGCGAGGGCCTCGATGCGGTCCTTGCGGCGGGCGGTGAGGACGACGTGGTAGCCGGCTGCGGCGAGCTGCCGGGCGGTGGCCGCGCCGATGCCGCTGCTCGCGCCGGTGACTACGGCGGTTCGGGTGGCGGCCGTGCTCATGTGCGTGCTCCTCGGTCGTTCGTACGGGCGATTACCCGCCAGCATAGGCGCGGCCGGGCCGCTCAGCGGCCGCGCGGGACGTACATGATCACGGCCATTCCGGCGAGGCAGACGAGGGCGCCGACGATGTCCCAGCGGTCGGGGCGGTAGCCGTCGGCGACGGCGCCCCAGACGAGGGAGCCGGCGACGAAGACCCCGCCGTAGGCGGCGAGGACCCGGGCGAAGTCGCCCTGGGGCTGGAGGGTGGCGACGAAGCCGTAGAGGCCGAGGGCAATCACGCCGGCGCCGATCCAGGCCCACCCCTTGTGTTCGCGCACGCCCTGCCAGACGAGCCAGGCGCCGCCGATCTCCAGGAGCGCGGCGAGGGAGAAGAGGGCGGCGGAGCGGGCGATCAGCATGGCTCAAAGGTACGCAGGGCAGATGGGGGAGGGCGCGCCCTCTTTCGTGTGATGGTCCGACTTTTCGGGGCGGGTGGGGGCTAGCCTCCGCGCGAGACGCGAGGAGGTGGTGGCGGTGCGCCGTGTCGCCGTACGGAGTGTGGTGGTGGCGGGGTTGCTGGCGCTGGGGGCGGGTGTGCCCGGGCCGGCGCAGGCGTGGGGTGCGGGGTGGGCCGGCCCGGAGGCCGACGTGTCCTACCACGGCCGGGTGGCCCTGTCCGGCTCGCAGTTGCGGGTCTGGCTGGTCCCGGAGAACGACGGGCCGGCCGCGCTGCCGAACGCGACGCTGCGGGTGCGGCTGTCGGCGGACCTCGCGGACCGGCAGCAGCTGGCGGCGGGCTGTGCGCGGGCCGGTCTGCGCGAGGTGGTGTGCGAGACGGGACCGCTGCCGCTGCACGGGCGGGGCCGGCACGTGGGGCTGGCGCTGGAGCTGCGGGAGCCGGCGGCGGAGGTGGTGGTGGGGGTGGACACGTGGTGGAACGGCGGTGCGACGGACCGGAACCGCGCGAACAACGAGCACGTGGTGCTGGCCCTGGACACGGGTGACGCCTACGCCTTCTAGGCGGCCTGGGTCCGGGGCCGGTCCGGGACCGGCCCCGGACCGGTCAGGGTCCTCGGAGGGGCAGGCGTTCCGTCAGGCGGTGCCGAATTCGACGAGTGCCTCGTCGACGATCCGCTCCAGGCGGGCGTGGTGGGCGCCGCGCCAGTAGACGCGCTCGCACGCGGTGCACTGCGCGAAGACGTCGTAGGAGCGGTGCGTGCCGTGTTCCAGGCGGTCGCCGACGCTCTCCTTGTCGGCTTCGTGGAGCGGCCCGTTGCAGGCGGTGCAGCGGGTCCACGGGGCGAGCGCGGGTGCGAAGCGGCCGAGGACGTCGCGCAGTTGCTCGTCGGGGTTGTCGCTGTAGACGTACGCGCCGGCGAAGATCTCGCGGCGGCGGAGCAGGCCGCGGTCGCGGGAGAGCAGGACGCGCCGCTCGGCGGCGGAGCGGGTGGCGAGGGCGGGGTCGCCGATGTCCTCGTTCTCGTAGGCGGCGTCGACGCCGAGCAGGCGCAGGCGGCGGGCGAGCGTGCCGAGGTGGACGTCGAGGAGGAAGCGGAGCGGGGCGCCGGTGACCTGCTGGGGGCGCTCGACCCCGAACACCTCTACGGTCTGGCCGTCTTGGGGCACGTAGGAGACGGGGACCTCGTGGCCGTCGACGAGGAGTCGGCCGACCTCGGTGAGCGGAACCCCGGCGGATTCGACGACGTGGCCGAGGCTGGAGGAGCCGTCGGTAGCGGTCGGTACGCGGTCCGTGCGCCGGCTGGGCGGGGCGAAGAGGCGCAGTTCAGGGGCGAGGGTGAGCTGAATGCCGGGTCCGTTCACCCTGTCAGCATGCCATTGCGGGGCGGGTGGTCGCGCCTGATTTCAGGAGGCCGCGGCGGCCCGGTCGTAGGTGTCGCGGTGGGCGCTGACCTCGTCGAAGTGGTTCTCGGCCCAGACCTTCACGGAGGAGAGCAGGCAGCCGAGGCTGCTGCCGAGGTCGGTGAGCCGGTAGTCGACGCGGACGGGGACGGTGGGGGTGACGTGGCGGGTGACGAGGCCGTCGCGCTCGAGGGAGCGCAGGGTCTGGGTGAGCATCTTCTGGCTGACGCCGGGGATCTTGCGGCCGAGGTCGCTGTAGCGCAAGGAGCGGTCGTCGGCCTCGCCGAGGGCGCTGACGATGAGGCCGACCCACTTGTCGCTGATCCGGGCCAGGAGCTGGCCGGTGGGGCATTCCTTGAGGAAGGCGTCGTAGGCGGAACGGGCTTCCTCGCGGCGGGCCGCGGCGGTACTGGTGGCCATGGGCACCCACTTCCAAGTCCGGTACGCACCTCGGAGTACGCACTTACGAAAGGAGAGTACCTCTCCCTAGGTTAGTGGTCATCGGAACGAGCGAAGACGACGGAACGGGGAGAACGATGAGCGAGCGGGCGATGGGCGAGCGGACGATGCTGGCGGCCGTGGTGAACGGGTTCGGCGGCCCGGAGCGGCTCGAACTGGCCGAGGTGCCGGTGCCGCGTCCCGCGGCGGGCCAGGTCAGGATCCGGGTCGTGGCCGCCGGGCTCAACCCGGTGGACGCGGGGGTCCGCGCCGGGATCTTCGGCGGCGCCGGACAGCGGCTCGGCCTCGGCTGGGACGTCGCCGGACAGATCGACGAGACCGGCCCCGAGGTGACCGGCTGGAGCCGCGGCGACCGGGTGGTGGGCCTGCACCACGGCACGGTGAAGCCGCTGGGCACGCACGCCGAGTACGCGGTGCTCGACGCCACCGCCGTGGCCGCCGCGCCGACCGCGGCGGACGACCTGGCCGCGGCGTCGCTTCCGCTGGCCGGCCTGACCGCCGCCCGCGCCGTGGAGCAGCTGGGGCTCGCCCCCGGCGCCTCGGTGCTGGTCACCGGCGCGGCGGGCGTGGTGGGCGGCATGGCGGTGCAGCTCGCCACGCGGGCCGGCCTGGTGGTGACGGCCCTGGCGGGCCCGGGGGACGAGGAGCTCGTACGGTCGCTGGGCGCGGCCGCCTTCGTCCCGCGCGGCGGGGCTCCGGCCGGGCCGGTGGACGGGGTCCTGGACGCGGCCGTCCTGGGCGGGGCCGCGCTGGCCCCGGTCCGCGACGGCGGTGTCTACGTGGGCCTGATCCCGCACCACGCCCCGGCGGCGGAGCGCGGGATCCGGGTGGAGGAGCAGGAGGTCGCCGCGGACGGGGAGCTGCTGGCCCACCTGGTGTCCCTCGTCGAGGAGGGCGCGCTCACCCTGCGGGTCGCGGACGTCTTCCCGCTCGCCGAGGTGGCGAAGGCGCACGACCGGCTCGCGACGCCGGGCGTGCGCGGCCGGATCATCCTGACGGCGTGACCGCGGGTCGCGGCCCCACCCGGTAGCGCCAGTCGACGCTCGGGTGGGGCACGCCGGGCGGGTACTCGAAGTCGACCTCGCCGAGGCGTTCGAACCCGGCGCGCCGGCAGACGGCGTTGGAGGCGGGGTGGTCCGTTCCGGGGAAGGCGTGCACGCTGTCGCGGGAGCCGTGCGCCCGTACGTGGGCCAGGAGCTCCGCCAGGGCCGCCACGGCCAGCCCCCGGCCCTGGAACTCGGGCAGGATGCCCCAGCCGGCCTCGTAGACCGGCTCGCCCCGCCACTGCCGTTCCCAGAAGCCGATGGACCCGACGCTGTCGCCGGAGGCCTCCAGGACCACGCGGAACATCCGGCCGGCGGCCGGCTCCCGCGCGCTCAGGGCCTCGTAGCGCCGCTGGCGGTCGCGGAGCCGCTCGTCGGACTCGGGGCCGCCGAGGTGCTCGGTCATGACCGGCTCGTTCGCGCGTTGCAGCAGCCGGAAGTCCCGGTCGGACCACGGTTCGAGTCGTACGCGTGTCTCCTCCACGGGCCCACCCTACGGACGGTGCCGCAGCCGCATCGGGTGAGCCCCCGCCGGGGCCACTAGCTGCGCTGGAAGAACTCCACCTCCGCGAGGGCGAGGGGGCCCTGGGGAGCCGAACCGGCGGGTTCTTCGAGGATCAGCCGGATCGTCGTGGCGTCGCTGATGCCCGTGGAGAAGGTCTGCGGTCCGGGCTTGTCGCTGAGGACGAGCTTCTTGCGGACCGTGACGCCGTCCCGGTCCGTGACCTCCATGTCGATCCGCAGCGCCCGTCCCCGCTTCGCGTACTCCTCGGGTGCCGGCGAGGCGCCGTTGGTGACGATCACGGCGACCAGCCGGAACGGCTTGCCGAAGGTGTACGTCGCCGAGGTGCCGGGTCCGGGCGCGCCCCAGTAGCGGTTGCTGAGCCCGTCCGTGCTCTCGCCCACCGGGTGGCCGGGGAGCTCGGCGCTCGCCCGGACGCGGGTGGGGGTCACGGCCTTGGCCTTGCCGAGCTTGTCCAGGGTGTCCTGCACCAGGTGGCGTCCGGCCGGCAGGAGCAGGAAGCCGGCGGCGCACAGCGCCAGTACGACGGTCAGGACCACCAGGAAGCGGACCATCCGGCCGGAGCCGGCGCGTGTGCGGCGGCGGAACGGCCAGACCGTGCGCCACCACGGCAGGGGGGCGGCGGCGGTGGACGGCGTCAGGGGTGTCGCGCAGCGGCGGCAGAACCGGCGGTCGGGCGGGTTGGGTGTGCGGCAGGCCGGGCACGGCACGCCGGCGACGTCGTCGCTCACCGCGAGGGGACGCACGACGGGGCGCGGCGCGACGGGCATGGCCGGCAGCACGGGAGCGGGGGACGCGGCCGCCCGGTGAATGGCCTGGAGCGCCTCGGCGATGCCCGCGACGAGCAGCAGTACGGTGCGCGTCGGCAACGGCCCGTGCCGCCGCACCACTTCGTGCAGCGACGGGCCCGGCACGTAGGCGGTGGCCA
>NZ_SSBM01000045.1:0-46636 GCF_004795115.1 Streptomyces sp. A0592 | reverse complement strand
GCCCGCGCATGCAGCCCGGGGGCGACGTCGTCGGCCCGCACCCGTACGAGCGTCCGCCGGCCGGACGTACGACCCGCCGCGGGCCGCAGGGGCCACGGCACGGGGGACAGGACGCACGACAGCGTCCGGAGCAGGTGGGGCCACAGCACCCGGGGCCGGACACACGACAGCGCCCGGGGGCGCGCGGACCAGTGCGCGCCCCCGGGCGGAGACAGGAAAGCGGTGTTGGTCCGAAGGGGCTTCGGACCAACACCTTTCCCGGGGCGGGCGCGGGGTGAGGAAGGGGGAGCGCCCGCCCCGGGGGCGGAAGGGGGGAACCGCCGCGAACGTCAGCGGCAGTTGCGCCCGTCGTTGATGCAGGTCACGGCCTTGTTCATCAGGCCGTTCGACATCACGTTGATGAAGTCTCCGTGGTCGGTCACCGGCTTGTGCAGCTGCTCCGGGAAGCTGTCCACGGCGATGCGGGAGCCCGGCTGCACCCCGTACACGATGCGCTGGACCAGCTGCGGGATGGCGGTGAAGCCCTTCTGGCAGCGGCCGTTGCGGTCCGCGAACGCCACGTGCGTACGGTGGTTGGCGCTGTCGGCGTTCCGGCCGTCCCAGCAGCTCTGGAAGGAGAAGGTGCGCACCACGTCACTGCCCTTGGGGCAGATCGGGTACTTGTCCTTCAGTTGGCGGTCCTCGAAGCCGGTGCAGCTCCAGGAGGCGTTGGCGTTGGCCGTGCCGTTGGTGAGCGCCTTGGCGTCACCGGTGATGATCCGCAGGAAGCGGGGCATGGCCTTGACCTTGCCCTCGGGGCTGCCCTTGAAGGTGATCGTGACCTGCTTGGGCTTCAGGATCGTGCCGACGTTGCCGTCCTGCCCGCCGCCGGGTGCCTGTGCGTCCCGCTCCGCCTTGCCGTCCCGCAGTCGCAGCACGGGCCAGTAGTAGGTGGACTGGTCGCCGTTGCCGCACGTGGTACCGGCCCTGGCGAGGCTGTCGTTGGTGGAGAAGGCGTCCGTGGAGACATTGCCGACATAGTCGTGCATGTGGTGCGCACCGTTGGACACGCCGGGCGCGACGATGACGTTGTCGGGGTTGAAGTGGCCGTTCTCGTTGCGGCCGCAGTTCACGCTGAAGGAGCCCTTGGAGGCGTTGTTCTGGGCCTTGGGCGTACGGACGTTGGGGCGGACCTTGGTGATGTTCACGAAGTCGTTCTTCGCCGGAGCGCCCTTCTTGCCGGCCGCGGAGGACTTGGCGTCGGAGGCCAGAGCCGCAGCTCCGCCCCCGCCGTCCTCCTCGGCCGAGGCCTTCTTCATCTGGCAGGCGGCCAACCCGGCGATCTCCTTCGGGGGGTCACCCGCCCGGTCTATCGCGTCGGACACGCCCTTGATGGTCTGTTCCCGCTTCTGCTTGAGCTCGCCGAGGAGTGCGTCGCCCTGCGCCTGGCCGGAGGCGAGCCGCCGGTAGGCGTCGGCCACCTGGTCGTCCAGCTTGGCCAGGTTCTCGTCGACCTCGCCCTTGGCCTGCTCGGGCACGGCCGTGAGCTTCTCGCCCACGTCGGGGCAGTCGATGGTGTTCGTCGACTGCGACTTGCGGTTGTCGTCCTGGCCCGCGGAAGCGTTGCCGGCGATGACGGCGACCCCGCCGCCGCCCAGCACGAGCGCGGAGACCACTCCCACGAGCTTGGTCGACAATCGGGCGCGCTTGTGGCCCTTTGGACTCATGCGATCACTTCACTTCGTCGGTGGGACATTGTCGGAGAGCCCGTCGAAGTCGACCAGCCCGGTGTCTTCGAGGACCGTGATGTGGTCCAGGACCGTGGCGTTGGCGGACGTGGCGAGGGCTCGCACCATGGAGTTGCGGGTCTGGGCCCGGATCCCGGCCAGCAGGGAGAACACCTTTCCGTGCGCTCGGCGCAACAGCTGGGTGAACAGCCGCTCGTACTCGTCTCCCTTGGCGCGGTTCATCTGGCCCAGCCAGTCCTGCTGCTGCGCCGAGGGCTGGTTGGGCAGGTCGATGCCGAGGGCCTGGCCGACCTGGATGACCTGACGGTCCAGTTCGGTGTGGCCGTCGACGAGGTGGTCGCCGGCCGTTCGGATCGCAGGCTTCGACCCGCGCTGCTGGGCCTGCCGCCCGGCGGGCAGCTCCCACAGCCCGGCGAGTCGGACCTTGCGGACGAAGTCGCGGTCCGCGGCGGTCAGCGGCCCGTACGCCGTGCTCACCGTTCCCAGGCCGTCGTCGTCGGCCGGCGCCGGTCCCGGAGCCGTGGTCGCGGCCGTGGCCCGACTGCCGAACTTGTCCACGGGGACCAGCAGGGCGATCAGGGTGAGCGCGAGCGCGGTGATGACGACGCCGCTCGCGATCGAATACCGGGTGGCCGTCGACCAGCCTCGCGTGTTTCTCCGCCGCAATGACAGCAATGTGCCTCCTTGCTCCGTGGGGCCGGGAGGTGGCGGGGCAGGGAGGTCCCGCAAGCGTCGTGCGGTGCAACACCCGCATTCCCGGGGGTGTCACGGGACGGTAGTGCCCGGTGTGACGCCCCCGCCGGAGGACATCACCATCGGATAAACACTCTGGCCATTTCTCGAAAGGCTGATATCTTGCCGCGTTCCGCCCCACCGCCCCAGGGGCGCCCTACGCGCCGGGCGTCCGTTCCGGGGACGGTGCTGCGTAGCGGGCGGCGATGGCCGCCGCACGGTCGTGCAGCACGTCGCGCAGCCACTGCGGGGCGAGTACCTCCGTGCTCGCGGCGAGCTGCCACAGTGCCCATTCGGCGTGCCGCGGATCCTGGAAGGTGACCTCCAGCCGCAGCCGCCCCTCCGCGCCGCCCTCTGCGTCGCCCTCTGCGTCGCCCTCTGCGCCGTTTTCCTCGGCGAGGACGGCCACCGCGCCGGCCACCAGGTCCTCCCGCCGCGCCGGATCCACCCGCACCACGACGGCCACCTGGTCGCCGCCGGCCCGGAACCGCCTGCTGCGCTCCTGCCACGCCAGGTCCAGATCGACCCCCTCCGGCCGCTGCGCCGGTTCGTCGAGCTCCTCGGCGGCCAGGACCCGCGACAGCCGGTAGGTGCGGTCCGCTCCGGCCCGCGTGGCCAGCAAGTACCCCTGGCCGCGCACGGTGACCAGGCCGATCGGGTCCACCGTGCGCCACTCGGGATCCCGGCCCGCGGCCGCGTAGCGGATGCGCAGCCGGTGCCCGGCGAACACCGCCCGCCGGACCTCGGTGACCACGGCGTCCGGCAGCTCCTCGGTGACCAGCCGGCGTGCGAGGGCGTCGGTCTCCGGGTCGATCAACAGGCGCCGCGCCGCACCCGCCGCGGTGGCCCGCTGCCCCTCGGGCAGCGCGTCGACCACCTTGCGCATGGCCGACGCGAGCGCCGAGCCGAGGCCGAACGCCTGTGCGCCGCGCCGCGATCCGGCGACCAGCAGCGCGAGCGCCTCGTCGTGGTTCAGCCCCGTGAGCTCGGTACGGAAACCCGGCAGCAGGGTGAAACCGCCGTGCCGGCCGCGCTCGGCGTAGACCGGGACGCCGGCCGCGGACAGCGCATCGATGTCGCGCAGCACGGTCCGGGTGGACACCTCCAGCTCGCGGGCCAGCGTGGTCGCGGACATCCGGCCGTGCTGCCGCAGCAGCAGTACCAGGGAGACCAGACGATCGGCGCGCACCCGAAAACGCTACCGGAATACACGACACAGGATGTCGTGATGGGTTGCCAGGCTTCAACGCGACACAGTCCCTTGCACACGAGAGGTGTCCCATGGCGCACGACATCGTCAACCCCGACGGTCTGCACGACCCGACCCCGTTCGGCTACAGCCACACCGTCGGCGTCCCGGCGGGAACGGAACTCGTCCTCGTCGCCGGCCAGTACGGATCCGGCCCGGACGGCGCGGTCGTCTCGGCCGACTTCTCCGAGCAGGTCGAGCAGACGTTCCGCAACATCGGCGTCGCCCTCGCCGCCCACGGGCTCGACCTCGGCCACGTCGTCCAGCTCCGGACGTATGTGGTCGGCCACGACGTGACCAGGCTCGGGCCGATCGCCGCGGCCGTGCAGGAGCGCTGGGGCGCGAAGCCGCCCACCCAGACCCTCATCGGCGTCGCGGGCCTGGCCACTCCGGACGTGCTGTTCGAGGTCGAGGCCCTCGCGGCCCGCCCCTGACCCCGTGGGCCGCCGTCCACGGGGGGCGGCGGCCCACGGGCCCGGCGCGCCGCCCCCTGCGGGACGGGTACCGGATCAGGAGGGCGACGCCGCGAGCACCGCCTCGCGCGTTGCCCGCGGGGCCCGCTCGCCCCGCGCGGCCGGGGCCTGCGGCTCCGGCGCGGGTGTGTGGGTGTCCGTCAGGAGCGCGATGAGGGAGGTGCGCGCCCGGGCCACGCGGGAGCGGACGGTGCCGATCGGGCAGCCGATGGCCTCGGCCGCCTCCGCGTAGGGGAGACCCAGCAACTGCGTGAGGACGAAGGCCTCCCGGCGTTCGGCCGGGATCGCGGCCAGCAGCTCCGCCAGGGCGATGCCGTCCTCGAAGCCCGGAACGTCGCACGGCTGGGCCTGTTCGGCCGCCGTCTGCCAGTCGCAGCGGTCCGACAGTCTCGGCCGGGCGGCGGCGTGGCGCAGGCTGTCCACGACGGTGCGCCGGGCTATGGACAGCAGCCAGGTGCGTGCGGAGGAGCGGCCCTCGAACCGGTGGAGGCTCGCCAGCGCCCGCAGGAACACGTCCTGGGTGAGGTCGTCGGCGGCCTGGGTGTCGGCGCTCAGGTAGGCGACGTAGCGCCAGACATCGCGGTGGAGGGCGCGCACGAAGCGGTCCGTCATCGTGCGGTCGCCGTCCCGGGCGTCGAGCGCCAGGCGGGTCACCGCGGCGTCGGAGGCCTCGGTGTGCCGGGCGGGACGCTCGCCGGCGGTACCGGGCCGGGTGGTCGTCAGGGCAGGAGTCATCGCCAAAGGTCCTTATGTGCAAGGGGAGTCCGGCACCGCACGAGGGCGGGACCGGTGAGGGGCACGGCCTGCCGGAGGGCAGGGCCGAGGGCCCGAGGCGCGGCGTCCGCGCGACACCCGCGGGATACGAGGTGCGTCGGATGCCTTCAGGTGCACCAGGTACGTGCGAGGCGTGCGTGAGAGCGGTCGCGCCCCGGAGGGGACACGAACACGGACGCGGATGCCGATGCGGCTCGGGTGACCGGCTGTCGTCAGAGGACAGCGGTCGCCGTCGGCGGACCCCTGGAGGTGATGGCGTGGACGAGGAACAGCTGCCGCGGCGCGCGCGTCCGGCGCGGCCGGCGCACCCGCGGGAGCGGCCGGTGCGCGGGCGCGACCGGTCGAAGGAGCAGGCTCAGCGGGGCCCGCAGCCGGGCGGCCACGGCGCGCACCACCCGGAAGAGGGCCCGCTCGCCGTGGGCGAGCCACAGGCCGCACAGCACGGCGGCCAGCAGGTGGGCGATCAGCATTCCGGCCGGTGACATGAACGCCATCGGCACGGCCGAGGCCTCGTGCCCACCACCCGCCATGTGCATGGCCGTCGGAGAGGACAGGGCATCCGCCACCGGCTGCCCGGCGTGATGCACGTGAACAGCCGCTTGCCCTTCCGCCCCACCGGTTCCGGCCGACACGGCCGACACAGTCGGCCCGGTCGGTCCGGTCGGTCCGGTCAGGGACTGGGCCAGGGAGAAGGCCGAGTGGAGCACCGCCTGCACGGCGACGGCAGCCCCCGTTACGGCGAGGATCCCGCGCTCACGGCCCGCGAGGGACCAGGCCGCCCCCGCGGCCGCCGCGAACCCGACGGACAACGCCCACCAGGGCACCGCAGCACCCGACATGAGTATGTGTCCGATGGCCGCGAGCAGCACACAGAGGGCTGCGAACATCGCAGCCCGTAGGGCGCGTAAACAGCGGACCGGCTCCATGGCGGGGCTCATCCTCGCACCGGCCTCCCGAGCCGCACATCAGGGTGCGCACTTACGGACAAGTTTCCGCAGCCCCACCATGTCACGGCCGGGCCACATGCCTCGTGTGGTGCAGGGCACAGCGGAGGGGCGGGAACCGACCCGCCGCTCCATCCGACTGCCTACCCGGTCGATCGAGGAGTTCAACGTCCGGGGAAGGGAGACTTTGTGGCGTCGGAGGGAACGACGACGGCATCGCCGACGGAGAAGGACGGCGGTGCGGGGCGGCGGCTGACGGCGCTCCTCACCTGCGCCATGGCGTTCTCGATGCTGCAACTGTTCCTGCTCGGGGCGCTCGGTCCGCGCCTCGTGACGGAACTGGGCCTCTCGCCCGCCCTGTTGGGACTGACCACCACGATCGGCTTCGGAACGGCCGCCGCCCTGTCACCGGCGGGCGGGCGGATCGTGGACCGGATCGGCCCCCGGCGCTCGCTCGTCGCACTGCTGCTGCTCTCCGCCGCGGCGCTCGCCCTGATCGGGGCCGCCCCCGGCGCCGGCCTGCTGCTGGGCGCCGTCGCACTGGGCGGCGTACCGCAGGCGCTCGCCAACCCGGCCACCAACAAGGCCGTGCTGCGCGCCGTACCACCCGCCCGGCGGGGCGCCGTCACCGGTCTGAAGCAGTCCGGCGTGCAGCTGGGCGCCTTCGCGGCCGGAGCGCCGCTGGCCGCGCTCGCGGGCGGCATCGGCTGGCGGGGCGCGGTCTGGACGGGCGCCGCGGCGGCCCTGCTCACCGGGCTGTGGGCGCTGCGGGTCCTTCCCGCGGACCCCCCGCCGGCGCCGGCGGCCGACCACCGTACGGAACTCGTGCCGCGCGGGATGGTGGCCCGGCTGGCCGTGTTCTCGCTGTTCCTCGGTGCGGGAATCGCCTCCGTGAACACGTATCTGGCCCTCTTCGGTGCGCAGCGCCTGGGCATGGGACCGACGGCGGCCGCCGCCCTGGTCGCCGTACTCGGAGTGGCCGGTATCGCCGGCCGGGTGGGCTGGTCCAAGGCGGCCCGTCCCGGGCGCGCCGAGTGGCTCCCCGGCTGGCTCGCGTGCGGAGCGCTGGGCGCCGCCGCCCTGCTGGCAGCCGCCCTCGTGGCGGGCCCGCTGGTGTGGGTCGGCGCGGTCGCCGTCGGGGTGTTCGCCGTCTCCGGCAACGCCGTCTCGATGGTGCTGGTCCTCCAACGGGCCGCCCCCGGGCGGGCCGGACAGGACTCCGCCCTGGTCGCGGCCGGGTTCTTCGCCGGATTCGCTCTCGGCCCGCCGCTGTTCGGCCTGCTCGCGCAGAGCGGGCGGTACGGACCGGGCTGGCTCCTGGTGGCGGCGGAGTTCGCGGCCGCCGCGGCCGTCGCGTTCCGCTGGGCGGTACGGGACCGGCGCGGAGGCACGGCGTGAGCGCCGCAACCGGCCGGGCGCTGGAAGCGGTCATGGAGCGGGTGGCGCTGACCGCGGCCGAAGTGGGCCCCCGCTTCCCCCTCTACGCCGACCCGGGCGACGGGCGGTGGACCACGACCGGACGCGGTTCGTGGACCGGGGGCTTCTGGGCCGGGCTGCTGTGGCTGCGGGCGCGGTACACCGGAGCCGAGCCCGACCGGCGGGCCGCCGCCGCGTGCACGGCCCGCCTCGAACCGTGGGCCGGGGCCGACACCGCCACCCGCGGCCTCATCTTCTGGTACGGGACCGCCCCGGCCGGCGGCGACGCCGAGGCCGCCGCGCTCCGCGCCCGGGCGGCCCGGGCCTGCCTGTCGGCCTGCGACCCCGAACTCGGGATCCTGCCCTGGGGCGAGGCTCTGGGCGGACCCCGCCTGCTTGCCCGCGTGGACGGCGTACCCGGCACCGTGCCGCTCCTCGCGGGCGCCGGGCCGGACGGGGCGGCCGCGGCGGCCGCCCACCTCCACCGGCACCTGGACCTCTGCCTCGGCCGGCCCGGCGGCGCAAAACCGTGGTTCCGGCCCGCCCTGGGCTTCGAGCCGGCCACCGGCCGGTGGCACCCGTGCGAGGACCCGCCGGCCGGCTGGAGCCGCGGACGGGCCTGGCTGCTCCTCGCGGTCGCCGACGCCCTGCTCCAACCGGCCCTTCCCGCAGGCGACTTCGGTCGCCTCACCGAAGCGGCCGCCCTGCTGACCGCGCGCGGCGGGGTTCTGACCGGCCGGCCGGTCCCGCCTGCCGACACCGCCCGCCCGGACGGCCCCCTCGACACCTCGGCCGCGGCGATCACGGCGGTCGCCCTGCTGAAACTGGCCCGGACGCCCGGCCCCCGCGCGGAGCAGTACGCGCTCCGGGCGGAGGAGGTCCTCGACCGCCTGATCCGGTCCCACCTCACCGGCGACGACGGCGCCCGCCCGCCCGGAATGCTCCTGGACGGCTGCTACGACGAGGCGAAGCGGCTGGCGGTCCGCCACGAACTCGTCTGGGGCGACTTCTTCCTGGCCCTCGCCCTGGCCGCCCTGCACGGCCTCGTCGACATCACCCGCGTCTAGGCCGTCTCTTCCGGATCTTGCCGGGACCGCGCCGCCCGGCACCGCACCCGGCCGCGTTGTCGAGGCGCCCGAGTACGTCCAGTACACGGGCGCCCCTCCGCCTTGCCGGCCACGGCACCGGACGACGCGGGCCCGACCGACAAGATCCGAAAGAGACGACCTGGTGCTTCCGCGTCGTGGTCACTGACGGCTCGATGCGGTCACGGCACTAGCACTCCCCGCGCCACGTCACCTTGGTGATGACGGTGTCGTGGTTGAAGCTGATGCCGTAGTCGCCCGGACCGGGGTAGTAGTGGACGCACTCCGAGCCGGAGCCGATGCCCTTCCAGTCGACCTGGATGTGGTCGAAGCCGGGAAACGGCGCGCCGTTGTTGAATATGGACCGGCCGGTCACGCTGCCCGACCAGTTGCCGTCCGACTTCAGGACCAGCCGGCCCGTCCCGTAGTCACCCGAGTAGATGCAGAAGTAGCCCTTGTCGCAGCCCGGTGGAACCGGTGCGGCCGAGGCCGTCGGCGCCGCCCCCAGCACGCCGGCCATCGCGGCTGCAGCGGCCAGGGCTCCGAGTGCACGCTTGTTCATCACAGTTCTCCCCATTCGAAGGTCGTCTCACAACGGGACGGCGAGTCGGCACTCGCCGCAGGAGCCGCGGGCCGTTCCCGCGGCGCGGTCAGCAGACGGGCACTCCGGGCACCTGGTTCTCCGGAACGCTGAGATAGATGTTGGTCATGTATCCCCCGTACTGCGGCAGGTGGGCCCACCAGTCGTTGACGTAGGGCGGTTGGCTGACCTGCTGTCCGCGCTTCTGGCAGCCGACCAGGACCTCGACTCCGGCGGGCAGGGTGGTGATCGCGCCGGAGGTGGTGGTCGCCTGGGTGCGGACCCGGACGCCGCTGCCCCAGGTCCCGACCCACGTACCGGCGGGGCGGGAGGCGCCGGGGACGTTCAGGGAACGGGTCAGCCGCCCGATGTCCGTGTAGGCCTTGCCGTAGGACGTTCCGCCGGGGTGCAGGGTGAAGACCGCCACGATGGAGCGGTCGCCCGCGCCCACCACCCCCGTCGTGTGCAGTGCCGGACGCGAGAGGTCCACGGCGTCGGCGCCCGCCGGCGTCCGGGCGTCCGTTCCCGCCGGGTCCTCCGCGGCTCCGGCGGCCGTCGCGGTCGGTGCCGTGCAGCCGCCCGAACTGAAGCCCGACCAGCCCTGCTTGACGGCCCAGGGGCGGTTGAAGGAGCCGGCGATGCCGAAGTGCTGGTCGTAGCCGTCGGTGGCGCAGCGGGTGGACTGCCGCAGGTCACCGAGGAGGTAGTCGCGTGTCGCCGCCGGCGCGGAGTCCAGCAGATGGCGGTAGATCTTCACGGTGTCACGGGCCGAGAGGGCCGTGTAGCCCCAGTAGCCGGGATGGGTGGACGGGGGCCGGGCGGTGTCCGTCAGGCCGAGCCGGGTGACCATCCGGTCGACGATCGCCCCCGAGCCGTTGTTGGACCAGAACGTGCTCGCAGCCGTGTCGTCGCTGCCGCGCAGCATGGTGTCGATCCGGGCCCGGTCGGCGGCCGGCAGGGCGTCGGGGCTTCGGTTCCAGAGCACGTCCAGGGCGATCAGCAGCTTCACCACCGACGCGGACCTGAACTGTGCGGCGGTGTTGAGCTGTTCGGTGAAGGTGCCGGTCTGGCGGTCGAAGACGGCGACGCCCGCCGTCACCCCGGCGGGCACGTCGGCCTGGACCGCCGCCGGGCGCGCCGAAGGGGACTCGGCGGAGGCGACGGAGACGGTCGTCGCGGTGGTGCACAGGAACGCGGCGAGGGCGGCGGTCAGCGCGCCCGCCCGCACCGCGCTCTTCCGGGTGCTGCTCAAGGTCATCATGGTCGTCCTCGGGATCGGTGGAGGGGGAGTGGAGGCGGATGCCCCCGGGACCGGCCGTGGTGGTCCCGGGGGCATCCGCTCGGTGCGGGCCGTCGTTCAGCAGGTCGGCAGACCCGTGTCCGGCTCGTCGTTGCCGCCTCCGACGAGGAAGATCTCGCTCATGTATGCGGACTTGGCCATGCCCACCGCCGGGGTCTTGACCCACCAGGTGTGCCAGTAGTCGCCGTACGTCGCACGGCCGCCCTTGACCTGGCACTGCACCCTGAGGACGCCGCCGGGGGGCGAGGTGGCGGTGACCTGGGCCTGGGGATCGGGGGCGGAACGCAGATTGATGTCCGAGCCCCAGATCGGGCACAGGAACGTACCCGGGTAGTTCCGGTCGGGGGTGCACGGCGCCGAGTCGGCGGCCTGGGCGGACGGGGTGAGGCCGGGGGAGAGGAGCAGTGCCGCTGCGAGGGCCGCCGCCGCGGCCCCCTTCCTGCCGGCGAGGGCGACGGTCAGCATGTGGCCACCCCGGGCAGCCAGGCGGCCGGGTGGTCGATGTAGATGTTGGAGATGTAGCCGCCGAGCGCCGGGATGTAGGACCAGGCGTCGTTGGTGTAGCCCTCGGCGGTGACCGAGTCGCCGCGCTTCTGGCACTGCACCTGGACCGGCGTCGGGCCGGTCAGCGTGCGCACGACCGCCGCGTTCAGCCGGGCGTCGGCGCGCACCCGGACCGACGTGCCCCACGTGCTGAAGTTCGTACCGGGAGTTCCGCTGCCCGGGGTGCACGGCAGGCTCACACCGCGCTCGGCCAGATAGGCGACCGGGTCCATGCCCCGGGTGCTGGCCGTGGAGGAGTGCGCCTCGAAGTGGAGGTGCGGGCCGGTGGACTGGCCCTCGGAGCCCATGCGTGCGATCAGCTGGCCGCTGCTGACGCGCTGGTTCACGGAGACGAGGCGCTCGTACATGTGGCCGTACTCGGTGACGGTTCCGTCGTCGTGCTTGATGCGGATCCACTGGCCGTAGCCGCTGGCGGTGCCGGAGACGATGACGGTGCCGGGCCCGGCGGAGTGGATCGGCGTACCGCGGTTGTTGGCGATGTCGACGCCGTCGTGGCCGGAGTGCCATCCCTGGGTCACCGTGCCGGCCGTCGGGCAGGAACCGGCGTAGCCGGCGGCCTTGGCGGGCGCGGCGGCGGCCTGGCCGGCCGCGAGCGGGACCAGCCCGGCCGCGGTGACCGCGGCGACGAGCAGGCCGATGGACTTGGTGCGCTTGAGTGTGCGCATGACGGAGTCTCCTCTGTGAGCGATGTGAGCGATGTGAGCGATGTGAGAGAAATGAGAGGTGCGAGAGGTGTGAGAGGCGTGCGGGAAGCGGTGGGTCAGCAGGTGGGAACCCCGGGCAGCCAGGCCGCCGGGTCGTTGATGTAGATGTTCGAGATCCACGCCTTGTACTTGGGCAGGTACGACCAGGCGTCGTTGGTGTAGCCCTCGGCGGTGACCGTCTCCCCCCGTGCCTGGCAGAGCACGTCCACGGCCGTGGGGCCGGGCAGCCGGGTCACGGGAGGCTTCTGGGTGCCGGGCTCGGGACGGAGGCCCACCTGGGTGCCCCAGGTCATGAACCGCTTGGTGTCGGCGGGCGGCTGCTGGGCGCCGGCGATGCGCAGGGCGCCCGCGTACTGGGAGTCCAGCCGTACGTCGCTGACCTGCACGAGGGTGCCGGACTCCCGGGCCTCGACCATCTTGCCGTTGCCGAGGTAGACGGCGATGTGGTGGACGCTGCCGAGGTTGGCCGGGTCCGACCCCCACAGCAGCAGATCGCCCGGCTGCAGCGGAGCGGTTCCCTGGGCGCGGGTGAACCGGGCGGTGGCGCCGCTCCACCGGGCCTGGTTCCACGTCCCCTCGGGCAGGGCGATGCCCGCTCCCTGCCAGGCCGCGTACTGCACGAGGTGCGAGCAGTCGAAGCCCTTCACCCGGCTGTCGTGGGCGCCGGGGCCGCCTCCGGGATAGTCCTGACCGTACGTCGGCCCGTGGATGGAACCGCCGCCCCACGAGTACGGCACCCCGATCTGTGAGCAGGCGGCGTTGACGATCGCCTGCGCCTGGGCCGAAGCGTCCGCCAGGGGACGGCAGCCGGTGGCGGCCGCGGCCGCCGTTGGGACCGGCGAGGACACCGGCGACGAGGCGGCCGTCGCCGTACCGGTACAGGCCAACGCGGTGGAGAGCAACAGCCCTCCCGCCGTCGCGAGTGTGCGGTGGGTGCGGTGGGTGCGGTTCATGGGTTCCCCCTGGGGTGGTCGGTGCGATGTGCGGAGGTGCTGTACGGGGCGTCGGCGGCCGGTTCCTATGCGGCGAGCGCGGCGCGGATCTTGGCGAGGCCGCGCATACGGTTGCGCTGGACCGTGCCGCGGTGTGCGCCGAGTCGTTCCCCCGCCATGTCGTGGGTCAGGCCCTCGATGTCGACCAGGATCACGGCCGCCGCCTCCTTGGGGGACAGCCCGCGCAGCAGCGCGGCCGTCACCGCCTCGGCCTCCCTGCCGGCGAAGCCGCCGTCCCAGCCGCGTTCCGGCAGCCGGTCGGTGCAGCGCTCCTGGCGCGAGGGGTGCCGCCACAGATCGCGCAGGAGGTTCAGCGCCGCCGCGCAGGTGTAGGCGTACGGCTGCTGCTGGCGCGTCAGGGTGTGGGCACGTGCCCGGCGGGAGAGTCTCAGGTACGTCTCCTGCAGCAGGTCGTCGGCGTCGTGCGGATTGCCGGTCAGGGCCAGCAGTCGGCGCCGCAGCCTCGGCATCACGGCGGTGAACGCCTCGTCGAACTCGGCGGCAGTCATGTGGTCGGTGAAGGTCGCCGTGCTCGTGCTCGTGCCGGTGCTCGTGCTCGTGCCGGCGCTCGTGCTCGTGCTCGGCGGCTCGGTCTGGGAGGTCTCGGCCGACGTGGTCGTCGTCGTGATGCAGGTGCTCTCCACGGTGTTCCCCCGGGTTCGGGCTGTCTCAGGCTGGGGTTGGGCTCAGGGAGGCGGGACCGTACTTGGCCGCCGGCGCTTCGGTCAGGAGCGCCCAGTACCGGTCCCCGTAGGACCAGTGCCACCACTCGGTCGGGTAGTTGACGAACCCCGCGGCCGTCATGGCCCGGCCCATCGCCGCCCGGTTGGCGCGGGCGTGGGAGTCGACGTTGAGCGCGGCGGTGCGGCAGCCGCCCCCGCTCTCCTCGGGGGTGGCGTTGACCTCCGTACCGAGGGGCAGCTCGGCCCCGTCGTCGGTGCACAGCGTCAGGTCCACCGCTCCGCCGCTGACGTGCGGGGCGACCTCCGGGGGCGAGATGTACGCGCTGGCCAGCTCGCGAATCCGGTCCGGCCCGGCGTCCGGGTGCGCCGTGCGCAGGGCCGCCGCGTACTCGTCGAAGTAGCGGCGCTGCAGGGCGGGCGGCCGGAAGCCCTCCACCACCAGCAGGCGGATGCCCGGGGGCAGCGCCTGCTGTGCGAGCAGGAGGCGGCGCAGCACGTCGGCCCGCAGATGTGCGTACGAGCCGTCGTGGTCGGTCTTCCGCGTGTCGACCCGTAGTGCGGCGACCTCCCGGGCGTCGACCAGGGGTTCACCGTTCTCGGTGACACGCGTGGCGGCGACCCGGGGGTCCGAGAGGAGGATGATGTCCGTCACGCTCACAGCGTCGGGGCGGGCGCTGCAGGATCGATGCAGATCCTCTGCAGGAGCCATGCATCGCCGGGAACGGGCCACCAGGACTGCAGACCCGACGGGTTTCGGTCACCCGTGCGCCACATCGGTCGTCCGTGAAACCGGAGGCCCGGTGTCGGGCGTAAACCTCAGTGGGGGCCGACACGTTGTCCCCGGATGCGGAACGTGAAATCGGGGGACACGGTGGACCTTTGCCTTCTGGGTCCGGTCGAGGTGGTGAGCGGGGGCCGCCGGATCGCGCTGAACGGCGCCAAACCGACCGCGATCCTCGCGGCTCTCGTCGTGCATCTCGGCGAGGTGCTGTCCGCCCGGCGGCTCGTCGATCTGGTCTGGGAGGAGGAGCCGCCCGCCACCGCGCGGGCGCTCGTCGCGTCGCACGTCTCCGGACTGCGCCGGGCCCTGGCCGGTACGGAGGGCGCGGAGGCCATCCGTACCCGCACCCCGGGCTACGTCGCCGAGTTCCCGCCCGACGCCGTGGACGTCCGTCGTTTCGAGAAGGCGTTCGCGGCCGGGCGGCAGGCGGCTGTCGACGGGCGGGCGGAGGAGGCCGTCGAGACCCTGCAGGCGGCGTCGCGCCTGTGGCGCGGCCGGGAGGCCCTGGAGGGGCTCGGTCAGTCCTTCGCCCGTGTCGAGGCCATGCGGCTGATGGAACTCCGGCTGGAGGCGCAGGAGTTCCGCTTCTCCGCCGAGCTGGACCTGGACCGTCGTACGGACCTCGTCTCCGAACTCGTCGCCCATGTCGCCGCCCACCCCCTCAGGGAGCGCCCGCGCGGCCAGCTGATGACCGCCCTGTTCCGCACCGGCCGGATGCCCGACGCGTTGCGCGTCTACGACGAGGGCCGCCGGCTGCTCCGTACGGAACTGGGCGCGGACCCCGGCCCGGAACTGCGCGCACTGCACCAGGCCCTGCTCCGGGCGGACACCACGGTGCTGGGAGCGCCGGCCGCCCGAAGAGCCGCGCTCGCCGGGAAGGGGCAGGTGCCCGCGCCGGCGGCGGCTCCCGCGCGCTCGGGCGAGGACGTACCGGCGACCCGCCGCGCCGACCGGCCCCACGGCGCCGCCGGTCGTCCCGTGCCCACCCAACTGCCCCCCGACGCAGCTGACTTCATAGGCCGCACCGAGCAGACGGCCTGGGTGACCTCCCTGCTGGAGGAGGTGCGCAACCCGCTGCGCACGGCGCCGCGCATCGGGGTGATCTCCGGCCGGTCGGGCACCGGCAAGACCGCCCTGGCCGTCCACGTGGGCCATCGCACCGCCGCGCTCTTCCCCGACGGACAGCTCTTCGTGGACCTGCGCGCCTCGGACTCCGAGCCGGTACGGACCGCGGACGCCCTGGCCCGACTGCTGCGCGCCCTCGGGGTGGACCCGGAGACCCCGGCGCGCGACGAGGAGGACCTCCTCGGGCTGTACCGCACGCACATCGCGCGCCGCCGGGTCCTGCTCGTCCTCGACAACGCTGTCAGCGAGGCCCTGCTGCGTCCGCTGCTCCCGCCGGGCGGCGGCTCGGCCGTGCTGATCACCGCCCGCCGCCGGCTCGTCGCGCTGGAGGGCGCCGCCCACCTCGACCTGGGGGTGCCGTCCGAAGCGGAGGCGCTGGACCTGCTGGCCCGTGTGGCCGGTCCGGCCCGGCCCGCGCTGGATCCCGACCGGGCCGCCGAGATCGTCGCACTGTGCGGTCGGCTTCCGCTCGCCGTCCGTATCGCCGGTGCCCGCCTCGCCGCCCGCCCCCACTGGACGCCGGCGCGGCTCGTGTCGCGCCTGAGGGACGAGCGCCGCCGGCTGGACGAACTGCAGGCGGGCGACCTGGAAGTGCGCGCGAGCCTCGGAATGGGTTACGCGGACCTGGCCGAGCAGGAGCAGCGCGCCCTGCGCCGCCTGGCCCTGATGGATCTGCCCGACTTCGCCGCGTGGGTCGCCGGGCAGCTCCTGGACGTGAACGAGGACGATGCGGAGGACGCGGTCGAACAACTCGTGGACTGCCACTTCGTGGAGGTCGTGGGGACCGACGAGACGGGCACGACCCGCTACCGGATCCACGACCTGGCGCGCGAGTACGCCCGGGAGCGCTGCCTGGCCGACGAGGCCCCGGAGGAACGGGAGACGGCGGTGCGCCGACTGGTCGACCGCTGGCTGGCCATGGCCCGCGTCGCGGCGGCCCACGGCCCGGGCGGCGCCTCACGGCTCCTCCCCGTCACTGCTGCGGACGGGCCGGCGCAGGCCGCGGATCGATCCGCCGGGGTCCCGCCGACGGAAGCGTCGGCCCACCTCACGGACGAGCCGGCCGCGTGGTTCGCCGCCGAGCAGCCGTGTCTGCTGGCCGCCGTCATCCACTGCGCGGACCACGGAATGTTCGACGCCGCCCGCGAGCTCGCCGCCACCCTCATGGCCGCCTCCGCGGCCCTCTACAACCAGTTCGACGCGTGGTCCCGTTCCCACGACGTGGCCCTGGCGGCGGTACGCCGGGGCGGGGACGTCGAGGGCGAGGCCTGGCTGCTGATCGGGCTGGGCCAACTCCGCCTGGAGCAGGACCGCTTCGACGAGGCCTACGCGTTCTTCGCCCTTGCGCTCGGCCTGTTCGAGGAGCGGTCCGTCCGCGCCGGCTGCGCGGGCGCGCGGGCCGGCATGGGCGCGGCCCGCCGCGAACAGGCCCGCTTCGACGAGGCGCTGCCCCTGCTGACCTCGGCGCTCGAACAGTACCGGGAGCCGGAGGACATCGCCTCCATGGCCCATGTGCTGTACGGCATCGGGTCCGTCCACCGCGAGCAGGGCCGCGACGACGAGGCGTGGGAGGCGATCTCCCGCGCCCGCCGGCTGTACGTCACCGCACGGGACCGGCACGGCGAGGCGCTCGCACTGCGCTCACTGGGCCTGTGCCACCGGGCGCGGGGGGACCTGGCACGGGCGGAGGACCTGCTGCGGCAGTCCCTCGCCATCTTCGAGGAGACGGACGACGCCTTCGGCGTCATGTACGCGAGCATGTCGCTGGCCAAGGTCGAGTTCCGGCAGGGCCGGATGGCCGAGCCCCGGCAGCGGCTCGACCGGTGTCTGGAGATCACCCGCAAGCGGCAGGACATGTTCGGTGAGGCCCTCGTCCTGCGCACCCTGGGGGAGTGGCATCTCGCCGCGTCCGACGGGGAGACGGCGACCGAGATTCTGCGACAGGCCCTCGGACTGTGGGACAAGCTGCAACTGCCGCTGTGGCGCGCCCGCACCCTGCGGGACCTGGCCCGCGCCGCACTGGCCCAGGGCCGGACCGCGACGGCACGCGAGTGCGAACAGGAGGCGTACGAGGTCTTCCGCCGGCTCGGCACCCGCGAGGCGCGGGAACTCCCCGAAGCGGGGGACGCCCCGGGGCACTGAGGCAGCCGCTGCACGACGCGGAATCCGGCCCGGCACTCCCCGGCGCTCATACGGGAGGCGACCACTCCCCGTCGCCGGTGTGAACGGTGCGGCACCCGCCGCCCGCGACCACTGCCGGAAGAGGCCTCCACCATGCCGAACACGTCACCGCGCACGCTCCGGGCGCTGACCACCTCTCTCCTCGTCGCCGCCGCGGCGCTGGCCGGTCCCGCGACCGCTTCGGCGACCGGGCAGCCGACGGCGACCGTGCGGCCCGCCGCCGCCGGGGCCGCGGCGACGGACTTCACGGAGGTCCACGTGTGGGCCACCGGAGTCAACGTCCGCAACGCCGCCTCCGGAACGCCCTTCGAAACGTGCAAGACCTTCCCCTCCCGGCAGAACTGCCAGGTCGTGGCAACGGTGTCCCGGACCACCGTGACCGCCTACTGCCAGAAGCAGGGGGAACTCATCAGCGACTCCGGTTACAGCAGCCGGTGGTGGACCTACGTGGAGTCGCCGAGCGGACCGTGGGGCTGGGTGAACAACGTCTACATCACGGGGGACGAGCACCTGGCCCACGTCGGCGACTGCCCGTTCTGACAGCAGGAAATCCGTGAAAGCGGCCCGCGGCACGGTCATACGGATGCACCGCCCCGTCCGTCGTAGAGGCGAACAGAACGCGTTCATGACAGAGGGGAAAACCATGGCGAGGCGATCCACCAGGCTGGCGGCGACGGGACTGGCGCTCGGCGCGACGGTCTCCCTCCTCGGGGCGGCGGGCAGTGCGGGGGCCTCCGCGCAGGCCGTGAACACCACCGTCCAGGCCCGCAGCAACATCCGGGAGGCGGCCACCACGAACAGCCGGCTCGTCGGCACCACCCAGTTCCAGAGCACGGCGTACGTCAGGTGCTACAAGCGCGGGCAGTACGTGAAGGTCGGCAACTACGGCACCGACGTCTGGTACTTCGGCAACGTCTTCGACGACGACGCGACCCCGGCGCACGCCTACCTCAACGTCTGGATGTGGGGCGGCAACGTCAACGTCGGCGCCGACCCGTCCCCCGAGGTCTCGCCCTGCTGATCCCGAACCGCACCGAGGAGCACCCCATGACCAAGCGAAGCAGGCCCGCCGCGGCCGCCGGGCTCGCGCTCGGCGCGGCCCTCTCCCTGCTCGGCACCGCCGGGACCGCCGAGGCCGCACCCGCCGGCACCAACGGCCACGCGACGACCGTGCAGGCCCACAGCAATCTGCGCGACGCCCCCCGGACCAACAGCCGGATCTGGGGCACCACGACGAAGGTGACCGAGGCCGGCGTCGAGTGCTACACCCGCGGCCAGCGCGTCACCGCGGGCGGATACACCACGGACGTCTGGTACCTCGGCACCGTCATCGACTACGACATCGGCCACATCTACAACAACGTGTGGATGTGGGGCGGCAACGTCAACGTGGGCGCCGACCCGGCCCCCGGCATCCCCGCCTGCTGATCCCGAACCGAACCGAACCGAGGAGCACCCCTTGACGAGGCGAATCATGCCGACCGCGGCTGCCGGGCTCGTGCTCGGCACGGCCCTCTCCCTGCTCGCCGCCGTGGGCGCCGCCGAGGCCGCGCCCTCCGGCACCAGCGGCTACGCGACGACCGTGCAGGCGAAGAGCAACGTGCGCAGCGGCCCCTTCCTGGCAGCCCAGATCCACGGCACCACGACGAAGGTGACCGCCGCCAGCATCGACTGCTGGCTCGACGGCGACACGGTCACCGCGGGCGGATACACCACCAATGTCTGGTACCGCGGCACTGTCGCCGGCTACAACCGCAACAACGCGTGGGTGTGGGGAGGCAACGTGAACGTGGGCGCCGACCCTGCGCCCGGCATCCCCGGCTGCTGACCGATCAGGGAGCGGGTCGCCTGCCGGTGCGGCCGTAGGCGCGCAGTACACGGCGCGCCACCGAGGTGATGTGGAGTTCGTCCGGGCCGTCGAGGATGCGGGCGGCGCGGCCGGTGCGGAAGAGGGCCGGGAGCGGGGTGTCCGGGCCGAGGCCGGCGGCGCCGTGGATCTGGATCGCGGAGTCGGCGACCTGTTGCAGCATCCGCGCGGCGGCGACCTTGGCCAGCCCCACCTCCGTACGCGCGTCCCTTCCTGCGGCGATGAGCGCCACCGCCTCCCGGACGAGGGACCGGGTGGTGCGCAGCGCGAGCAGGGCGTCGAAGACGTGGGCCTGCACCAGCTGCTGGTCGGCGAGCGGCCCTCGGGAACCGTCGTGCGCGGCGGCCCGCTCGCACATCAGGTCGAAGGCCCGCTGCGCCTGGCCGAGCCAGCGCAGGCAGCGCAGCGTCCGGCCGAGCCGAAGCCGCTCCCCGGCGATCGCCAGGGCCTCGCCGGGCTCGCCGAGGAGGTGGCCGGCCGGCACCCGCACCCCGTCGAGGGCGATCTCGTACTGGCCCGGCGCGCCCAGCACGGGGAGTTCGCGCACCACGCGGAAGCCGGCGGAGCCGGTGGGCACGAGCAGCAGCGACAGCCCCTCCCGGTCCCCGGCGGCCCCGGAGGTCCGGGCCATGACGGTCACCAGGTCGGCGCCGGCGGCGCCCGACGTGAACCACTTGCGGCCGGTGACCAGCCAGCCCCCGTCCGGGTGCCGTTCGGCGCGGGTGGCGGTACGGAACGGGTCCGTGCCGGGCACCCCCGGCTCGGTCATGGCGTAGCAGGTGCGCATCTCCCCGGCGACCAGCCGCTTCAGGTACGCCTCGCGGACGTCCGGCCGCCCGTACCGCGCCAGCATCGTCACGTCGAGCAGCGGGGCGGATCCCAGCGCGGCAGGTCCGTGGTCACTGGCCCCCTCCGCCTCGGCGAATTCTGCGTAGGCGCCGAAGGACAGCCCGCCGCCGCCCAGTTCGGCGGGGAGCGGCAGGGCCCACAGCCCCTCGGCCCGGGCCTCGGCGCGCAGCTCGGCGAAGGCCTCGGCCGCCTCGGTACCACCCCCGTCCAGCACGGACTCCCGGGGGAAGACCCGGCCGCGGACGAACCGGTCGACCCTTTCCCCCCAAGCGGCCGCCTCAGGCTCCCGTCGTGCCGGTGCGGCGCCGTCCGTGCGGGGATCTTCCACTGTGTGCCTCCTCCTGCCCGGAAACGTCCGGGACTCGTGCGGACTTCCGGAACGTTTCGTGGGCCCGGCGCGAACTCGCGGGAACTCGCACGAACGGCCGAACGACTGTCTGTTCGTGGAACTGGTCGGGTGCGGACGCTCCCGGGTTCCCGCATTCCGCAAGACCCGGGCCGCGGTCACCGCCGCGACCAGGAGAGGAGAGGCATGGCGTCACCAGCAACCACGCAGACGGTCCGGCCGCTCGACGCACTGCGCTTCGACACCTCGGGGCCGCCGCAGATCACGAGCGTCGTCACCGATCACCTGCGACTGCTCGGCGCACGGACGGACCGCCCCGGCACGACCGGTCACGGGGACGCACCCGCCGCGGGCACCACGCTCACGGGCGGCGGCTTCGCACCGGCGCACGCCACCGCCGGCTGGGCGGACCCCGCGAGCGGGCTCGTCGACGAGGCCACGGTGCAGGCCGCCACCGGCATGATGGCCGTGCACGGGCGGCGGGACGGCACCCCGCGCGGACTGGCCGTCGACTACGCCGCCACGGCCACCGCCGTCCTCACGGTGCAGGGCCTGCTGGCGAACCTGGTGGGCCAGGCCCGCGGCGGCGGGGCCGCCCGGGTCACCACCGGCGCGGACCGGGCCGGACTGCTCGCCGTGTCCCAGTACCTCGCGGCCGCCGGCGCAGACGAGGGCGAGGCGGCCGAAATCGCCGCCGGCGGACCGCCGTTCACCTCCGCCGACGGGATCCTCTTCGAATTGGAGACGCTCGACCCGGGTGCCTGGGCCGCCTTCTGGAAGGCGCTGGAGGCTCCCCGGGAAGCCCTCCGGACCGGCTGGCGGCCCTTCCAGTTCCGCTACGCCACCGCCTGCGCGCCCCTCCCGGCAGCCCTCCACACCACCGCGCGGTCCCACGGCTGGGACCGGATCCGCCGGGCCGCGACAGCCTCCGGTGCCGAGGTGTGCGCCCTGCGCACCCTCGCGGACCGGGCGGCGGAACACGACGGCGCCGCACCCTGGTCGCTGACCCCGACGCAGGGCGGCACACCGGCCGGCGGGCCGGGCCGCCCGCCCGGCCCGCCGCCGGGCCGGCCCCTCGCCGGGCTGACCGTCCTGGAGGCCGGCCGCCGCATCCAGGCGCCGCTCGCCGCGCACCTGCTCGGGCTGCTCGGCGCCGACGTGATCCGCATCGAACCGCCCGGCGGCGACCCGCTGCGGGGCATGCCCCCCGCCTGTTCCGGCATCTCCGCCCGCTGGCTCGCCCTCAACCGCGGCAAACGGGCCGTCGAGATCGACATCAAGGCGGAGGCGGACCGCGACCGGCTGCGGGAGATGGCGGCGCACGCCGACGTCTTCCTGCACAACTGGGCGCCGGGCAAGGCCGCCGCCCTCGGCCTCGACGCCGACGACCTCGCACGGGTCAATCCCGCGCTGGTCCACGCGTACACCAGCGGCTGGGCCGGCCGGCTCGACGACGCCCCCATGGGCACGGACTTCATGGTCCAGGCCCGTACGGGGGTCGGCGAGGCCGCACGGCCCGAGGGCGAGGTCCCCGCGCCCTCGCTGATGACCCTCCTCGACGTCCTCGGCGGACTGCTCGGCGCGGAGGCCGTGCTGGCCGGGCTGCTGCTGCGCGAACGCACCGGGCGCGGCGTACGGGTCGACTCCTCCCTGCTCGGCGCGGCCGACACCCTCACCGGCCCCGCCCTGCGCCGGGCCGCCCGCGGGGAGAACCCCCGCCACCCGGCCGGATTCCGCCACCCGCTGGCCACGGCCGACGGCTGGATCGCCCCCGCCGACGCCGATGCCCGCGCCGCGGCCGGCCACGACCTGCGCGGCCTGGCCACGGGAGAGGCGCTGTCCCGGCTGCGCGCGCACGGCCTGACCGCGGCCGCCGTCACCACCGAACTGTCCGACCTGCACCACGACCCGCGCTTCACCGGCTCGATCGGCCGCGACGCGCACGGCGCCCCCGCAGTCCCCGACCCCTGGAGCTTCGTATGACCGCCGACAGGCTCGTACTGCGCGACCTGCTGCCCGCCGAACTCCGCCGTTCCTGGGTGGTCGACGGCACCTGCCCCGACCTCGACCTCTACAGCCTCTTCCGCGCCCGCCAGATCGCCGACCTGCACCGCACCGCCGTCATCGACGCCAAGGGCAAGCTCTGCTACACCGCCCTCGACCGCAAGGTCCGATGTCTGGCCACCGGCCTGCGGGAGCTCGGGGTCGGCCCGGGCGACGTGGTCGGCGTCCAACTGCCCGACGGGCGCAACGCCGTCATCGCCGACCTGGCGCTGGCCGCCCTGGGCGCGGTCTCGCTGCCCTTCCCCGTGGGCCGGGGCGTCCTGGAGGCCGAATGCCTGCTGCGCCGCTCCGAGGCCGTCGCCGTCATCGCGGCGACCGAGCACCGCGCGTTCCGGCACGCGGCCGATCTGCGCACCCTGGCCGGGGCACTGCCCCGCCTGCGCCACGTCATCGCCGCGGGACGGCCGGGCACCATCCCTGACGGAACGATTCCGCTGGCGGAGCTGCTGCGCCGCGACCCCGGCGGGTTCGTGCCCGCCCGGCCCGACCCCGACAGCGCCGCGCGCATCCTCGTCTCCTCCGGCTCCGAGGCGGAGCCCAAGATGATCGCGTACTCCCACAACGCGCTGGCCGGCGGCCGCGGCAACTTCCTGGCCTCCCTCATCCCCGACGGGATCCCGCCGCGCTGTCTCTTCCTCGTCCCGCTGGCCTCCGCCTTCGGGTCGAACGGCACGGCGGTCACCCTCGCCCGGCACGGCGGCACCCTGGTGCTGCTCGACCACTTCACCCCGGACGCCGCGCTGGCGGCCGTGCGCGAACACCGGCCGACGCACGTCCTCGGTGTCCCCACCATGGTCCGCATGATGCTCGAACGCCTCGACGGGACCGGCGAGGAGCTGCCGTCGCCCACCGCCCTGGTCCTCGGCGGGGCGCCGCTCGACGAGACCACGGCGGCCGCCGCGGCGCAGGCCTTCGGCTGCTCCGTCGTCAACCTCTACGGCTCCGCCGACGGGGTCAACTGCCATACGGGGCTCGGCAGTACGGTGCCGCCCACCGACGGCTCGGGCGTCGTCGCCGGCCACCCCGACCCCCGGGTCGCCGAGATCCGCATCACCGACCCCGACACGCACCAGCCGCTCCCCGACGGCGCGGTCGGCGAGATCATCTCGCGCGGCCCGATGACCCCGCTGTGCTACGTCGGAGCCCCCGAGCTGGACGCCCGCTACCGCACGCCCGACGGCTGGGTGCGCACCGGCGACCTCGGCTACCTCGACGCCGAGAGCGTCCTGCACGTCGTCGGCCGCCTCAAGGACATCGTCATCCGGGGCGGAGCCAACATCAGCCCGGCCGAGGTGGAACGCGAACTCACCGCGCACCCCCAGGTCCGCGACGTCGCCTGCGTCGGCGTGCCCGACCCGCTGATGGGGGAGCGGCTCGCGGCCTGCGTCGTGGCCCGGGGGGCCCAGGCCCCCACCCTCGCCTCCCTCGGCGAACACCTGACGGGGCGCGGCCTGGAGCGGCGCAAGCACCCCGAGCAGCTGCTCGTCGTCCCGGAACTGCCCCTGACGGCGGCCGGCAAACCGGACCGCGCGGCCCTGCGCAAGCGTCTGACCGAGAGCAGCGCCCTCGTATAGAGCGGGTGGAGGGGGCCGTTGTCCGCCCCGCGGACCGGGTCGCCGACAACAGCCCGGTCCCCGGGGCCGGGTGCTGCGGCTGGGGCGGGTCAGGCGTCGATCGCGGCCAGCCAGATCTCGATCTCGACGTCGCCGTCGGCGATGACCGCCCACTCCTGGAGGACCAGCAGGCGGTCGCCCACCTGCCAGGTGACGGACCGCTCGCCGTCCCCGCAGCGCAGGAACACGGCCCGCTCGGCCGGCAGCGGCGGGCCGTACGCGGCGCGCAGGCGTCCCGCGACGGTGTCGTGGATCTCCGCGAAGCGTGCGTACGTCCAGTCCTGGAGGAACGGGTACTCGGCCAGCGCCTCCGCCTCCAGGAAGGCGCTCGCGACCACCTGCACCGCGCCGTGGCACAGGTCCTCCTCGTCGTCCTCGTCCAGCCGGTCGAGGTCGTAGGGGTCCGTGGAGCCGGGGTGGAAGGGCTGCGGCGCGCGGTCCAGGAGCTCGGCGGCGACGGCCGCGGCGTCCCCTTCCCACACGGGGGCGTGGTCCACGTACTGAACGGCGTCGCACAGCAGCTGCGGCCGCGCCCGCTCGAAGGTGCCCGGCTGCGCCGTGCCCTCCCACACGGTCCGGCCGGCCGCGTCCCGCAGGGTGACGGACGCCCCGTCGCCGGACGCCTCGACGCGGCACACGTCCCGGCCCCCGGCGTCCACGTGGACGACCGCGCCGTCGCCGGAGGCGAACGCCGCGAGAGAGGTGACGTCGTCGAAGCCGACGACCCAGCCGTCCCGGTCGGTCAGCGGCTCGCGGTGCGCGGACGGTGTGAACGACCCGTCCGTGCGCAGCACCCCCCACCGCGGCGCCCCGTCATCCACGCAGGCAACGGCCGCCCCGCAAGGGGAGAAACGTTCCACCCAGGCGTAGTGCGGCTCGATCACCTGCCGCCCGGCCGGATCGACGAAGCCGCGGGCGAAGCCGTTGCCGACCTTCAGCAGGCCGCACCACAGCTCCTCGTCCATCTCGTTGTCGCGCCGGAGCACCAGCTCGCCCCGGCAGTCGACGAACCCGGCGAACGAGTCGCCCGCGCCGCCCCCGACGACGTACGCCAGCCCGTTCTCGTCGAAGGGCTCCAACAGCCGGAAGGACGGTTCGGCGATCCATTCCCCCGCCGTGTCCACCAGCCCCCACAGCTCACCGATCCGCACCGGCGCCGCCCCGCCCGCGCCGAACGGGCGCGCCCCGTCGAACCGCGGCGCGATCGCCGTGCGCCCCTCGCGGTCCACGTACCCGCAGGCCCCGCCGGTCACCGGCCGTACGGGCGCCAGGCCGACGGGGCCGAACCGGCCGGCCGCGTCGAAGCCGCCGATCACCACCCGGCCCGTGGGATCCGCGTAGCCTGCGCCGTCCTCGGTACGGACCACGGCCAGCCCGTGGTGGAACTCCTCCGCTTCCGGGAAGCGGGCCGCCACGACCGGAGCACCGGACGCGTCCGCGTACCCGAACAGGCCCGCCCTGCGGAACCGCGAGAGCCCGGCCCCGTCGAACGCCCCGGCCCACTCCAGCTCCGGCCCGGTGATCCAGCGGCCCCGACCGTCCAGGTAGCCCCACAGCCCGGCCGGGTCCGCCGCGGGCGCGACCAGGCCCCCGTTGCCGTCCGGGTGGTACGGACCGACGGCGGCGAGATCGGGGGCGCGCACGAGCGCGCCCGCCGCGTCGACGAGCGCCACCCTCGTCCCGAACGGGGCGCCGCCCGTCACGGGCACGGCGTACGGCGCGGACGGTACGGGGCGGTGCGGTGTCACGGACTTCTCCAGGGGCGCGTACGGGGCCGGAGGTCATTGTGGCCGACCGTGCCGCCGTGCCCCGATGCGGGGAGGGGCCCGGCGGACGTCCCGCCGGGCCCCTCCCGTGCCTCCCGTGCCCCTCCGCGGGTCAGGAGGTGCCCATGGCCTTCTTCAGCTCCGCCGCCGCGTTGCGGTAGACCGGCAGCAGATCGAGGTCGTCCCCCGGGTAGTTGACGATCTTCACCTGCTTGGCGCCGGAGTCCGGCAGGACCGCTCCCGTCGACATGTGCGCGTTGTCCAGCACCAGCGCGGGCTTCTTCGCGGCGAGTTCGGCGAGCTGCGCCGGGGTCACGGCCTCCGGCCCGTACGTACCCACCGTGGTGGCGCCCGCGAGCTTCGCCGACCACGCGGTGAAGACCTGGGTCACGACGGACGGGCTGCGGCCGCCGGGCCATGCGGCCTGCAGCTCATTGTTCAGCTTCGTGTACTCGGCGTCGAAGCCGGTCTTCCACTGGGCGGCGGCGTCCGCCGTGCCGAACAGCCCCGCCAGGCGGCCGACTTCGGCCGACACCTTGGCGGGGTCGTTGTCGAGCTCCACCTCGACGAGCTTGGCCTTGGACCCCGCGGCCTCCTTGATCTTCGCGGCGTAGGGCTCGAAGGGCGCGTACAGCACGAAGTCCGCCTCGGCCACGGCGGCGAGGTCCGAGGGCTTGGGATCGTAGTCGGGGGCGTGGTGGACGGACTGCGGCACGATGACCTTGATGTCCTCGGCGCCCGCGGCCTTCGCGAAGGCACCCTCCCAGGTGGTCGTGACCACGACGGACGGCTTGCCGGTGCGCGGCTGGTCCCGGCCCTCGCCGGAGGCGGACGAGGGTTCGTTCCCGCAGCCGGCGGTCAGGAGGAGGGCCGCGCTCAGTGCGAGGACGGCAGGGATACGGACGCGGGTGCGCGCCATGAGCTGATTCTCCGTTCAGGTATGAAATGCACCGCGAGGACCAGTGCCCCCGCGGTCAGGACGAGGACCGGGCCGGGCGGCCAGTCCAGCCACAGGGCCAGCAGGAACCCCGTCAGGTTCACCACGACGCCGATGCCGACCGCCCACAGGGTGATCGACTTCAGCGAGCTGCCCAGGCGGCGCGCGGCGAGCGCGGGCAGCAGGGTCAGCGCGTCGACGAGCAGCGCGCCGGTGAGCTTGATGGCCCCGGCGACCGCGACGGCGACCAGGACCAGGAGCGCGGCCGTCAGCGCCCGCACCGGGACACCGGAGCACTGGGCGAGCTCCCGGTCGTACAGCAGCAGGCCGATCTCGCGCCGCCGCCACCAGAACAGGCCGGGCACGGCGACGGCGAGGACCCCGAGGACGACCAGGTCGGGTGCGGCGACGGACAGGATCGACCCCCACAGCAGGGCGAAGGCGCCGGAGGCGTTGACCCCCGACACGGCCAGCAGCAGCAGCGCCGCCGCGATGGCCAGGCTCATCAGGAGCCCCATCGCCCCCGACAGGCCGTCGGGGGTGCGGGCGAGCGGCGCCACGCCCGCGCCGGCCAGCGCACACGCCACCAGCGCGCACAGCATCGGGTCGAGCCCGGTGAGCAGGCCCACGGCGATGCCCAGCAGGGCCACGTGCATCATCGCGAACCGGACCGGCATGATGTCGAGCCCGACGATGACGACGCCGACGACCGGCAGCCCGATCGCCGCCAGCAGCAGCGCCGCTCCCGCCCGTTGCACGGGCAGCAGCTGGAGGAGTTCGCCGAGGTCGGCGGTGGCCAGGTGCACGGCCGCGGTCACCGGACCTCCCGCAGCCGGCCCGCGGCCATCTCCAGTACGCGGTCGCAGCGCTCCGCCAGGGTCCGGTCGTGCGTCACCACGATCAGGGTCACCGGCAGCGAGGTGAGGACGTCCGCGGCCTCCGCCTGCCCGTCGAAGTCGAGGGCGGCCGTCGGCTCGTCCGCCAGGAGCAGCTCGGCGCCCGCGGCCACGCATCCGATCGCCCGGGCCAGGTACATGCGCTGCAGCTGACCTCCGGAGAGGGTGTGCAGGGGCCGCCCGGTCAGCGTGCCCACCCCGAGCCGGTCCGCGGCCTCGGCCGCTTCCACCGGGGCGTTGCTGCCGGCCAGCAGCTCGGTGCCGAGCAGCGGGAAGCGCCCGGCGGCCGGCTTCTGCGGGATCCAGGCACAGGCCCGGCGACGCCACGCCCACTCGGCGGGGGAGCTGCCCTCCCGGCCGCCGACCTGGATCGAGCCCGCCGTCCGGCGGTGCAGACCGAGGACGGCACGCAGGAGGGTGGATTTGCCCGAGCCGTTGGTACCGGTCAGCGCCACGCGCTCACCGGCGGCGATCTCCAGGTCGACGTCGGCGACGGCCTCCACCCGGCCGTGCCGGCAGACGACCCCCCGCATGCGCACGTCCAGTCCGCCCATCACACGCCTCTCGATCGTCCTCGGCCGTGCGGGACGGCGCGGCTCCGCCTCCCACATGCCAGTAGTCGGACACGGGGCGTCCGGGGTTCCCGCCGATCCGCGACGGATCGCGCGGGCGGGGCGGGGACCCGGGGATGCGCGGCCGGGACCCGGGGATGCCCCCTTTGGGCCTGCTGCCCGCGCGCCGGTTCCCTCACTGCACGCCTTTTCGGTAGGTTCCTCCCGATTCCTGACGGAAGGCGGACGCGATGGGCAGCCCTCAGCAGGTGGCGCACGTGCGCAGGAACGTGTGGACCCTCCCGGCCGGCGACCTGACACTCGCCCACTACGCGGCGGCCGTGGCCGAGATGAAGGCACGGGACCCCGACGACCCCACCGGCTGGACCTACCAGGCGGCCCTCCACGGGACGGACGCGACGCCCCCGAAGCCGCTGTGGAACGGCTGCAAGCACGGCTCCTGGTACTTCCTCGCCTGGCACCGCATGTACCTCTGGTACTTCGAGCGGATCGTCCGTGCGACCGTCGTCCGGCTGGGCGGACCGGCCGACTGGGCGCTGCCGTTCTGGGACTACGACGCCGACCGCGAGCAGGCCCGGATCCCGCCGGCCTTCCGCGACGGGGAGGGCGGCGCCAACCCGCTGTTCGCGGAGCGGGCGAACCTGATCAACGAGGGTGAACCCCTGCCCTTCGAGATCACCTCCCCGGCCTACGCGATGGGGCGCACCCTGTTCGTCGGCGAAGCCGAGTTCGGCGGGGGCATCACGCCGAACGGCAGCACCTTCTGGAACCGCAAGGGCGCTCTGGAGGACACGCCGCACAACGCCGTGCACAGCCACATCGGCCGCTGGATGGGCCGGACCACCACGGCCGCGCTGGATCCGGTCTTCTGGCTCCACCACGCGAACATCGACCGCCTGTGGTTCCTGTGGTCGAGCCGTGCCGGGCACAGCAACCCCGACGACCCGCGCTGGATCACCCAGGAGTACAAGTTCTTCGACGCGGACGGGAGCCCGCAGAGCCTGGCGGCGTCCGACATCCTCGACACGGCCGGCCGACTGGGCTACACCTACGAGTCGCCCGTGCCGATCTCCCCGCCGGTTCCGCTGCCGCCCTCCGCGACGAGGTTCCCCGTGCCCGAATCGACGAGCGGACCGAGCGCCTCGGGGCCGCCGCACCCGCCACGCCGCCGAGAGATGGCCGGGTCGTCGGAGCAGCCCCTGCGCCTCGTCGGCCGTGCCGAGAGCATCGCCGTGCCCATCGACCAGCGCACCACCCGTCCGCTGGGCGAGGCACTCGGCGTCGACGAACCCGAGGCCGACCGGCACGTCTACCTCAACGTCGAGGACATCGAGGGCGACATCAACCCCGACAGGGTCTACGGCATCTACGTGAACCTCCCCGAAGGGGCCTCCCGCGAACAGGCGGAGGGCCACCGGGTCGGCAACCTGTCGTTCTTCGGCATCGAGCGGGCCCAGGACCCCCGGGGCGACGAGCACCCGCACGGCCTGCGGGTGAGCGTCGAGATCACCCCGCTCGTGCGCAGGCTCCGGGCGGAAGGCGCCTGGGACGAAGCCCGGTTGAGCGTCACGTTCCTTCCGCTCGGAGCGGTGGCCGCGGCGGAGGAGGCGGCCGGCGAGGCGGGCGAGGACCCTCCGGTCGAGATCGGGCGCGTCAGCCTCAGCTACACCTGATGGTCCTGGAAGGCGGGGCGCGGACGCGGTCCCCACGGACGGCGTCCGGGCCCCGACGGCCGTGGCCGCGCATCACCCTCCCCTACGAAATGGCGGCCCTCGCCGCCTGGACCGCCGTGATCGCGCTGACCGTCACCGGGGCGGTGCACGGCGCGCACCCCGCAGCCCCCGCTCCCGCCGGCGAGGCGCCCCACCACCACGTGGCCCCGGAGCACATGGCCCACGGCGCATCCGGCTTCGGCGGCCTCGCAGGCTTCGGCGGCCTCGCGACGTGGGTGCTGATGTGCGTCGCGATGATGCTGCCCGCCGCTCTGCCCGCGCTCGCGCACGTGGGCACGAACAGCCTGCGCCGGCGCCGGCAGCGCGCGATGGCCGGCTTCGCCGCCGTCTACCTGGCGGTGTGGACCGGCTACGGCGCACTGCTCCTCGCGTCGGCCCCGCTGTGGTCACGGCTGCCCGGCGACGCCGTACCGGCCTGCGCGCTCGCACTGGCCGCCGCCTGGCAGTCGACGGTCCACAAGCGGCGCGCCCTGCGCGACTGCCACCGCTCCTCCCCCTTGCCGCTGAGCGGCCCGCGCGCGGTGGCGGGCACTGTCCGCTTCGGGCTGCGCCACGGCGGCGCCTGCCTGCGGTCGTGCTGGGCGCTGATGGCGGTGATGGCCGCGGCCGGTGGAGGCACGGGCATGCTCGCCTGGATGGCGCTGCTCACCGGGATCGTCACGGCGGAGCGGTTCGCCCGCAGGCCGGCCCGCACCGCGCGGTTCGCCGCCGCAGCCCTCGCGGCGGCCGCCCTGACGGCCGCCCTCGCACCGGCCCTGCCCTGACCGCTGCCGCCGGCCGCTGTTGGTGGAGCATGAGCGCAGGAGCGAGGACTTCGAAGGGGAACGGTGAATGGCGGCGATCGTGTACTTCCGGAAGATCTCGGAGACCGAAGAGCTCGTGGAGTACGCGTTCGGTGACGATCCCGATGCCTTCGAGCGACGACTGACCGTGGACAAGGGGTCCTGCACCTCGACGGTCCAGGACGCGCAGGTCGACTACGCGTTCCTGAAGGCCTCGCGGAAGCTCAACGCGCTGCACACGCAGCGGGGGGTCTGGCCGGAGCGCGGGATGAGCGTGAGCTGATCCCGGATCCGGGCGGCCATCAGTCCGGCAGGTCCTGGAGGTTCAGCTGCCAGGACACCCCGAAGCGGTCGTTCACCCAGCCGAAGCGGGCGCTGAAGCCGTACGAGCCCAACGGCATCAGCTCCTTGCCCCCGTCGGCGAGGGCCGCGTACAGGCGGTCCAGCTCGGCGGCGGATCCGCACTCCACGAAGAGCGAGACCGCCGGGGTGAAGCCGAACTCGTGCCGGACGTAGCTGTCGATGCACATGAACCGCTGGCCGGCGAGCGAGAACGTGGCACGCAGCACGGTGCCCTCCTCGCCGGGGCCGTCGGCGCCGTAGCGGGTGATGTCGACGACCTCGGAGTCGTCGAACAGGGAGGTGTAGAAGGTCAGCGCCTCCTCCGCCCGGCCCTCGAACATCAGGAACGTGGTGATCTTCTGCGGTGCCGAGGCCATCGAGCGGACCCTCCGGGTGACGGGGTGGGAGCTTCCGGGCCGAGGCTAGAACACGCCACCGACAATCCCGCGGAGGCGGTTGTCGCGGCGCGCGTTCGCGTCAGGAGCGAGCCAGGAGGGTGGTTCCGGTTGGCGCATGAGGGGGGCCCGGAGCGAACCCGGACGGACCCCCCTACTGTCGATCACGCACGGTCCCTTCGGCCCGTGCACCGTGTTCACACAAGAGGTCGAACCTTCATGAGTCTCAGCATCCGCAACCGGATCGCAGGCACCGTCACCGCCGTCACCGTCGGCGAGGCCATGGCGGCGGTCAAGGTCCGTCTGGAAGGGGGCCAGGACATCACGGCGGCCATCACCGCCGACGCCGTCAAGGACCTCGGCATCGCCACGGGCTCCGCGGTCACGGCACTGGTCAAGGCCACCGAGGTGGCCCTGGCCACCGGCCCGGTCGAGAACATCTCCATCCGCAACCAGCTCAGCGGCACGGTCGTCGACGTGGCCGCCGGCCCGGCCATGGCGGCGGTACGCGTGGACGTGAACGGGGGCGGCCTCACCGCGGCCGTCACCTCCGACGCGGTCGAGGCGCTGGGCCTGGCCGCAGGCTCGTCCGTCGTGGCCCTGATCAAGTCGACCGAGATCTCCCTCGCCACGGCCTGATCCGCCCTCAGAAGTCCGGTGCGGCCAGGGCGCCGAACCACACGTGGGTGACCGCGCTGACATACCGCGCACCGCACCGGTCCGACGGGACCACCAGCTGCGCGCCCGCCTCGTCGAGGTCCTCCCCGTCGAGGCGGGTCGCCAGCAGCACCGGGCTGCCGCCGAAGTCCGCGTCCAGCTCGGCCCAGGCCAGCACGCTGTGGTGGCCGTCCCCGCCGCTGACCGCGAGCAGGAAGCGCGACCGGTCCTTGCGGCGGTCCGCGTCGAAGGCCGGGCCGGCCCCCGCGACCACGTCGCGCAGCAGAGCGCCCTCGAAGACGTGGTTCTGGGGGCCGTTGGTGGCGCAGTCGAACACCACCTCCGCGCGGTGCTGTTCCCATCCCCGCAGATCCGCGACGCTCAGAGTCGCCGGGCGGTCCAGGTCGCCGTGCAGCATGAGTTCGGCCATGGCAGTGCGATGCCCAGAAGGCTTCCCTCCGAAAACGTATCTGCCATCCTCATCTCGCTATGTGGCTGGCAATTGTGTGTCCTTTACCCGGATGCGGCTTGTATTCTCTGCCACACCACGTCGCGGGTCACCGGCATCCGGGTGAACCGCACCCCGGTGGCGTCCCGCAGGGCGTTGGCGAAGGCCGGGGCCACCGGGTTGAAGGGGCTCTCACTCATCGACTTGGCGCCGAGCGGTCCGATCGCGTCGGAGGTCTCCATGAAGTGCACCTCGGTGCGCGGGACGTCCGCGTACTGCGGGAGGCGGTAGCGGCGGAACGCCGCCGTGGTCACCTCCCCGCGCTCGTCCACCCGTACCGTCTCGAAGAGGGTCGCGCCCAGCGCCTGGGCCACGCCCCCCTCCACCTGGCCGCGGCACTGCATCGGGTTCATGACCTTGCCCGCGTCCGCCGCGTGCACGCTGCGCAGGATCTTCATCTCGCCCGTGTCCGGGTCGACCGCCAGACGGAACCACTGCGCATTGAAGGCGACCGAGCGCGGGGAGCCGGTCCAGTGGCCGTCCGCCGCGATCTCGTCGAGCTTGTTCTTGTCGTACGCGGCCTCGTACAGCTCCTTGAGGGTGACGACGCGGCCCGCGCAGTCGAATGCCTCGGCCCCCAGGGTGCACAGGTGCCGGGGTACGCCGGTGTGGCGGGCGGCGAAGGTCTTCAGCCGCTCCGCGAGCGAGTCGGCCGCCAGCATCACGGCCTTGCCCGCCACGACCGTGCCGGCCGAGCCGAAGGCGCCGGTGTCGTGGCGGACGACGTCGGTGTCGGACTGGCGGACCGTGATCCGGTCGACCCTCGTGTTCAGCGCGCCGGCGGTGATCTGCTTGTGGACGGTGGTGGTGCCGTTGCCGAACTCGGCCGTGCCCACCGCGATGTCGTACGTGCCGTCGCGCAGCAGGCTGACGCGCGCGTCGGCGAAGTGGCCGCCCGGGGGACCGGTCGCGATCATCGCGACGGCCGCGCCGGTGCCGGTGAGCCAGCCCTCCGGCACGTCCCGGTGGCTCGTGTCCTCGGCGATGGCCTTGCGGACGACGTCCATGCACTGCTGCATCCCGTACGAGGCGATGAAGAGGTCCGGCTCGTGGCCGATGGGCGTGACCATGGGGTCGCCGGGGCCGATGACGTTCTTCTCGCGCAGTTCGAGCGGGTCCATGCCCAGCTCGACGGCGAGTTCGTCCATCGACGATTCGAGGGCGAAGAGCACCTGGCCCAGCCCGTAGCCGCGGAAGGCGCCGGCCGGAACGCCGTTGGTGTAGACGGAGTACGCCTCCACCTCCTTGTTCGGCGCCTTGTAGACGGCGAAGGACTCGCCCACGCTGTGGAACATGACCGCCGGGCCGTGGTTGCCGTAGGCGCCGGTGTTGGCGAGCACGCGGATGCGCAGCGCGGTGAGGGTGCCGTCGGCCCTGGCACCGATTTTTGTGGTGATCTTGAACGGGTGGCGGGTGGTGGCGCCGTGGAACTGCTCGGCCCGGGTGAACTCCAGCTTCACCGGGCGGCGCAGTTTCAGGGCGGCCAGCACGACGATGTCCTCGGTGAGCATCTCCTGCTTGCCGCCGAACCCGCCGCCGACGCGGCCCGCGACGACGCGGACCTCGTCCTCGTCCAGGTCGTAGAGGGCGCACAGTGCACGCCGGGTCAGGAACGGCGCCTGGGTGGAGGAGCGGACGGTGATGCGCTCGCCGTCGCCCTCCTCCTTGGGCTCGAAGTAGGCGACGCTGCCGTGGGTCTCCAGGCTGGCGTGCTGCACGCGCTGGGTGTGGAAGGTCTCCTCGAGGACGACGTCCGCCTCCGCGTACCCCTGCTCCATGTCGCCGATGGTGTGGTGGACCTCGCCGCACACGTTGTTCTCGGCGCGGAAGATACCCGACTCTGGGCCCTTGGGGTGGATGACGGGGGCGCCCGGCAGCATGGCCTCCTCCGGGTCGATGACGTAGGGGAGTTCCACGTACGTGACGACCACCCGGCGGCAGCCCTCCTCCGCGGCCTGCTCGCTGTCGGCGACCACGGCGGCCACCCGCTGGCCGACGAAGCGCACCACGTCGTCCAGGACGCGGGTGTCCATCGGGTCCTCGGTGGGGTGCTCGTGCCGGGCCGAGGAGTACAGGTGGTCGGGTGCGTCGTGGTGGGTGAACACGGCGTGCACGCCCGGGACCCGGAGGGCGTCGGCGGTGTCGATGGAGACGACGCGGGCGTGCGGGTGCGGGGAGCGCAGCAGCTTCATGTGCAGCAGCCCCGGCACCTCGACGTCGAAGGTGTAGCGGGCGGTGCCGGTGACCACCTGGGGGCCGGCGGGCGCGCCGAGGCTCTTGCCCACCGCCTCGCCCGCGCAGGGGCTCTCGGTGTGCTTGACCCCGCGCACGGCGTCCTCGATGGCCCGGTAGCCCGTACAGCGGCAGATGTTGCCCTTGAAGGCGCGCGGGAGGTCCTCCAGTTTGCCGTCGTCGTGCGCGGTGCCCTGCTCGGCCTGGAGGGCGGAGGCGGTCATCAGGAACCCGGCCGTGCAGAAGCCGCACTGGAAGCCCTGGGCGTCGAGGAACTGCTGCTGGGCGGGGTGCAGTTCGCCGCCCTGCCGGGCGAGGCCCTCGACGGTGGTGACGGCGCGGCCGCCGGCGCGGACGGCCGGGTACAGGCAGCTGTGGACCGGCTGCCCGTCCACATGGACGGTGCAGGCGCCGCAGTCGCCCTGGTCGCAGCCCTTCTTCACGCCGAACCAGCCGCGTTCGCGCAGATAGGTGCGCAGGCACTGGCCGGCGCGCGGCTCGGTGTCGAAGCGCTGCTCGTTGATCTCGATCTCGTACGTCATCGGTGTTCCTCGGGGGTGAGTTCGCGGCGGATCTCCTCGGCCTGGAGCAGTGCCATGTGACGCCGCCATGCGGGCAGTCCGTGGATGTCGTCGAACCACTCGTCGGGCCGGACGGCGCCGTCGATCGCCGCGCGCAGTTCGGCGGCGGTGGGCGGCAGCGGGAACCAGAAGCGGAAGGGCCGGGTGGTGGCGGCGCTGACGGTGACCGCGAGGGAGCCGTCCGCGGGGTCGCTCGCGCCGATGACGAGGGAGCCGGAGCGCCCGAGCCCGTAGAGGGAGGCCTGCCGGAAGGCCGTACGGCAGTCCAGTGCGCGGGCGGGCAGGCGGACGGAGCGCAGCAGCTCCCCGTCGCGCAGCACCTTGACGCCGGCGCCGGTGATGAACTCGGTGACCGGCAGCCGGCGGGTGGCACCGTCCTGGCCCTGGAGCAGGACGGTGCCGTCGAGGGCGGCGGCGAGGGAGATCATCGGACCGGCCGGCAGGCCGTTGCAGAGGTTCCCGCCGACCGTGGCCGTGTTCCAGATCTTGAAGCTGGCGAGGAAGGCCCGGCAGCACTGCTCGAAGAGCGGCGCGGCCGTGGTCGGCAGGGTTCGGGCGAACCGCGAGAGCTCCGTGATGGTGCAGGTCGCGGCGATGTCCAGGGATCCGTCGGGCTGCCGGGACAGGGGCGCCCAGCCCATCCGGGACAGGTCGACCAGGCGGCGGATGTGGGGCTGAGGCTCGGAGAAGAGGTACGTGCCCCCGCCCAGCCAGGCGTCGCCCGGGCGCCAGGGCTCGCGATGCCGCGCATCGCGTATGTCGAGCACCGTGTTGAGATCCAATTCGCGCCACCAGCCCTTCCGGCCTGACATGGGGTTTCAGCCAGTGAAGCAACGGGAGAGGGGGCGGGGCGACTGGTCCCGGACACGGAATCGAACGAGTCGGGCGAGTCACTGTCTGGAGGATCAACCAAGAGCTTCATGGGGTGATTCGCCTAGCATTTACTATGTTCAAGCCTCTGTTCGCCTCGCGAATATGGGCGGCAGTCCACTGCTGGGAGTTCCCGCCATGCACGTCCACGACCTGCTCCAGCTCGACAGCCTCGGCCTCAGCCTGCTCTGGGGTGAGGAGACCCTTCTCGGCCAGGAGGTCGTGGGCGTCACCGCCACCGACCTGGAGGAGCCGGGTCGTTTCCTGGGACCCGGTGAGCTCGTTCTGAGCGGGCTGGTGTGGTGGGCGGAGGGCGACACCGTGAAGGCGGACCGTTTCGTCTCGGCCCTCGCGGAGGCCGGGGCCACCGCCCTGCTGGCCGGGGAGGAGACCCACGGCCGGGTCCCCGACGCCCTGGTCGCGGCCTGCCGCACCCACCGGGTGCCGATCGTCGCCGTCCCCGCCCGGACCAGCTTCCGCGCGGTCACCGAGGCGGTCTACCTGCGCCAGTGGGGCGACCTCAGCCGCCGCCCGACCCGGCTCTTCGCCCTGCCCGAAAACGTGCGCGCCGAACTGAGCCGCCTCGTGGAGGACGGGGCCGGCCCGGCCGAGCTGCTCGACCGCGCGTGCGCCCACCTGGGCCGGGTGTCCTGCTACCTGCTGACCGCGAGCGGCCGCACGGTGGCCCGTACGCCGTCGGCCCCCGAGCTCCCGGCCCGCCAGGCCTCGGCCGCCGCGGCCAGGGGCGGAGTGTGGCTGCGGATCGAGGCGGAGAGCTCCCCGTACGACGCCTGGCAGCTCCACGTGCCCGAACCGGACGCGGCGCCGCCGCGCGTGCTCCACGAGATCGCCGACGTGCTCGCCCGGTGCCGCGACGGGCAGGCCCGCCGGCTCGCGGCGGACCGGCTGACCGGCCAGGAGCTCGTCGGCGTGCTGGAGGGGATCCCGACCGCCCCCGGTCCGGCTGCGGCCGCCGCCGACACGGGGGCACTCGAAGAGGCGCTCGCCGCCGCGGGCCTGCCGGCGGGCGGCCCGTACCGGGTCGTGGTGGCCACCTCGGGCGACGCCCTGGCCGAGGGACTGCAGCACCTGGAGAACGCCGCGTACGCCGTGGGGCGGTCGGTGGCGGTGCTGCACGACGACCCGCAGGACGGGGCCTGCGCGGTGGAGCGGCTGCGCGCCGTGTGGCCGCTGCTCCGGCAGTGCGGTGACCCGCAGGCGGAACTCCGCCTGGGGGTGGGGGCCCGCACGGCCGGCGCGGAGGGGCTGCGGGCCTCGCTCCACCAGGCCAGGTTCGCGCTGACGGCGGCGGACGAGACGGCCGCGGTGCGCGAGGTCGAGCAGCTCGACACCCTCGCCGAGCTGATGGCGGGGGTACCGCCGGAGGTGCGGACGGTCTTCGCGGCACGGATCCTGGGGGCGCTCGGAGACGGGATGCTCCGCGAGACCCTGGAGGTCTTCCTGGCCAACAACTGCTCCTGGGCGCGCACGGCGGAGGCGCTCCACCTGCACGTGAACACGGTGCACTACCGGATCGAACGCGTGGAGACCCTGACGGGCCGCGACCTGTCCCGCCTCGACCACAAGCTGGACCTGTACGCGGCGCTGCGCTGCGGTTGACGGGGAAGCGGGGGAGTGTCCGGGATCCCGCTGTCGATGCCGCGGTCGCGGGATATGGTCCCTCCACGTCCCGCACATGCGAGGTCCTCAAGGGGGAGAGCAGCCATGAGCAGCACGGAAAGCGACAAGCACGAGGGATTCACGGTCGAGGAGCGGGCCGCGATGAAGGACCACGCCCAGGAGCTCAGGACGGCGGCGCGGCGCAGCTCGCGGGCGGACAAGGCGGTGGCGGCCGAGCAGGACGTGCTCGCGAAGATCGCCGAGATGCAGGACGCGGACCGCATCATGGCCGAGCGCGTGCACGCCGTCATCACGGCCAGTGCGCCGTCCCTCGCGCCGAAGCTCTGGTACGGGATGCCCTCCTACGCCCTGGACGGGAAGGTCGTCGTCTTCTTCCAGAGCGCGGAGAAGTTCAAGGCCCGGTACGCGACCCTCGGGTTCAGCGACGAGGCGAAGCTCGACGAGGGCGCGATGTGGGCGGCCGGCTTCGCTCTGACCGAGGTGACGCCCGAGGTGGAGGAGCGGATCGCCGCGCTCGTGAAGCGGGCGGCGGGCTGAGGCGGGCCGCGGGGGCCGGGACCGGCCCCCGCGGCTCGCCGCACCGCTCAGGAGCCGGCCGTGGCGGCGCTCGCCTCCGGGACGGTCAGGACCACCGTCCGGCCGTCCGGGTCGGTGAGCGTGTGCCGGCCGGCGGGGCGGCCTCCTGCGCTGTTCGGCGGGGCCGTCAGCCCGAGGCGCATGTACCCGGTCTCCGGGCGGCGCGTGGCCGGGTACAGCTCCAGGACGCCGCCGCCGGCGAAGGTCGCGGCGTAGTGGTCCGGCCCGGTCCCGTGCTTCTCCCGTACGAGGTCGAGCCCGAGGCCGGCGTAGAAGCCGCGGCACTCCTCCAGCCGGGCCGTGTAGATCACGAGCAGGTCGATGCCCGTACCCCCCTTCCTTCCGCCGGCGGCTCGGGCCTCAGCCGGCGGCTGCCGGTCGGTGGCCGCCGTACGAGGCGACCAGCGCGTCCGCCACGAGCGCCGCGTCCGCCTCGGCCACGTCCGCCGGGTACTCCGGCAGCAGGTCGTCCCAGACGACCATCCACGAACCGTACAGCTGGGCCTGCCCCTCGGGGCGGGCGAAGAACCACATGTGCAGGTGCGCGCCGCCGTCTCCGAAGCGGTGGACGTGGGCCCGGGCGATGTGCGGCAGTGCCTGCACATGGCGGGCTATGTGCGTGCTGAGCACCCCCAGTTCTGCTGCCAGCCCGTCGGTCAGGTCCGCCAGGTCGAAGTGATCGCGCGGCAGCAGCATGAGCACCAGCGGTACGCCGACCCCCGTGATCCGGGTCAGCCGCCAGCGGTCGTCGAGCCATATGCCCTCGTCCCGCCCGCGGCACGCGTCGCAGTCCGACGCGTCCTCGCCGTGCCGCGCGGGCTCCGGCAGCACCGGGGCGCGCAACGGCGCGACGCGCAGGCCGTCCGGCTCGAACGGGCTGATCTCCCACCCCGTCATCCGTGCCAGGGGGAGTCGCCGTTCGCCGTCCGCGGCGGTCCGTGCGTGGTCGTAGAACTCGTCAGGTCGCAGCGCCATGATCGAAGGCTACTGTGACCCGGTTCCCGCGCACGCGGGGGGTGTCGGGGGACAAGTGCCCGCCCAGGCACGGCCGTTGCCCCGCCCGCCCGTCCGCGGGACTCGGTCGTCGGAGCGGGACGGTCAGGGGCGGGCCGGGGGCATGTCGTAGGTGACCCACATGGTGCGCGTGGCCACCTGGTCGTACTTGGCCCGCGCGCGGTGGTTGTCGTCCGCGGTGATCCAGCGGACCACGCTCCAGCCCCGTTCGGCCGCGAGCTCGCGCAAGGTGCCGAGCAGCAGGTCGGCGGCGCCCGAGCCGCGGTGCTCCGGTGCCACGAACAGGTCGTCGAGGAAGCAGCCGACCGTCGCGGACAGGGGCCGGGCGAAGGGGCGGTAGTGGGCCAGGCCGAGAAGCCGGCCCCCGGTGTCCTCGGCCACCAGGGCGCCGACCTCGTGGCCGGGGTCGTTCACCCACGACCACACCGTGGCGGCCGCCTCCTCGGTCTGCTCCACCTTGTAGAAGTCGGCGTAGCCGCGGTACAGGGCGCGCCACTGCGCGAAGTCCCCGGGCCGTACGGCGCGCACGGTGATGTCGGACATGGGCTGGACTCCTGTGATCGAAGGGCGGGGCGGGGCGGCCGCCCGTGCCCCGCACGGGGCGGAGAATCGATCATGCTGGAGTCCGGCCGGCGGGGCAGGTGCCGCGGTGTCGAAGCGGCGACGGCCGCAGCGCCACCGTGGAGGGTGGCGCGGGGGGCGCCGGCCCTGTCCGGCGGCGGTCTCAGCCCTCCGACGTGCTGATGTTGACGAGCCAGGTGATGCCGAAACGGTCCGTGCACATGCCGAAGACGTCGCCCCACATCTGCTTCTCCAGCGGCACCGAGACCGTGCCGCTGCCGGAGAGCGCCTCCCAGTAGCCGCGCAGCTCGCCTGCGTCCTCCCCGCTGAGGCTCACCGAGATGTTGTTGCCCGGGCTGTGCTGCGTGCCCGGGGGGTTGTCGGCGCCCATGAGCGTGAAGCCGCTCGCGGTCTCCAGCATGCCGTGCATGATCCGGTCGGCGGCGTCACCGGCCTCCGCCCCGCCGAGGTCGCCGTACGTGTTGAGCGCCAGGGTGCCGCCGAAGACCTCCTTGTAGAACTCCATGGCCTGCCGGGCGTCGCCGTCGAAGCTGATGTACGGATTGAGGCGAGAAGGCATGGAACATTCCCTTCCTGATGGTCTGGTGCGATGTCAGGTTAGGTGAGGCGTGGGCGGCGCGCCGGGAACCGTGGTGGACTCGGCAACGGCCCGTCACCAAGCTGTGAAGCTTCGGCGGGATCCTGGTGCCAGGCCGCCGGAACCGGACCGGCCCTGCCCCGCGCGTGTCGCGCCTCATCTGGGGGAACACCATGAGCACCGTACGCAGAACCGCCGTCGCCCTCGCCGCCCTGTCCGCCCTGGCGCTGACCGCTTGCGGGCCCACCGGGGACGACACGGCGGGCGGGACCGGCACGCCGTCCGCGGGCACGCCGACCGCCGGCTCGTCCCCGTCCGGATCCGCCGCGCCGTCGACGTCCGCGACAGCGACGGCCAAGCCGGCCAAGCCGGCGAAGTCCGCCGGATCCCCCGGATCCAAGGCGCCGACCGACCCCGACTTCGACGTGTTCCCGTGCAGCACCCACGACGTGACGTTCACCGCGAGCCTGGCGGAGCCCACGACCAGCAGCTACCTGCTGAAGATCACCAACAAGGGAACGAAGGCGTGCCGGGTGCTCGGGCACCCGGTCGTGACCTTCGGGGCCCTGGACGGGCAGGCCACCGAGCGGGGCACGGCCCCCGGCATCGAGGACGCGATCAGGCTCGCCCCGGGCAAGTCCGCCTACGCCGGCCTCATGGGCGGCGCCGCCGACGGCACCGGCAAGACCGTCGACTCGATCGCGATGACCATGAACACCGAGTCCGACCTGGTGCAGACACCGCTCAAGGCATCGACCCCCGGCCTGTACGTCTCCTCCACCAAGAACTCCGTGACCCCGTGGGTGGACAACGCCGAGGACGCCCTGAGCCTGTAGCCCCGACGGGTGACCCTGACCGCGCTGCGGCGGGTCGCGGGTCGGCACCGCGGGGGGCCGTCAGGATGACTGCGGATAAGTGGGGCCGTCCATGACGCAGAAGGAGCACTTCATGCTGGAAAGACAGCGTCGCAAGAACACCACCGCCGTCACCTTCGTGCTGCCCGGGGGCGACCCGCCCGGCCCCGTCAGCGTCGTGGGGACGTTCAACGGCTGGCAGCCGGGCGCCCACGTACTCGAACCCCGTCCGGACGGCATGCGGGCGGTGACGGTCGCGCTGCCCGCCAAGTCCACGCACGCCTTCCGCTATCTCGCGGCCGGGGACTACTGGTTCAACGACGCGGGCGCCGACGGGCACGACGGCCCCAACAGCCGTCTGGACACCTGACGTCAGCCCGCTGAACCGCTGAACCGCTGAGCCGAACGCTCCGCACCGGCACCCGCCGGTGCGGAGCGTTCGCGCGTCACGTGCCGCGCCGAGCGCCGCGAAACGTCAACCCGCGGCCCCGCAGGTCCCTCCATCGGGCGATCCGCTCGCCGGCCGCCCGCGTGTGCGCCCCGACCGCCCGTCCGGAGGTGCTACACAGCGGCATCCACCCGGACAGACCCGAGGAGCGGACGGATGATTCAGAGCCCGGCGGCCCACCGCCGCACGGAAGGCGGCGCCGCCGTCACCGACGGGGAGGCCGGCGCGGACGGCCCCACGGACCGGGCCGCGCTCGCCGGTGCGACCGGAATGGTGATGGCCCTGGTGCCCTGCACCGCCGAGAGCGCCCGGCGCGTCCTCGGCAACGCGGCCCAGGCCGCGGGCGTCACGCTCGCGCTCATGGCGCGCACGGCCATCGCGACCCGCACCGCCCCCGGGGACGTCGACCCGGACTGCGAGCGGGCCCTGCGCGCGGAGATCGGGCACGCCCGGACCCCTTATCCCCCTGCGCCGCCCGAGTCCGGGACGCTCCTGCCGTCCCCGCACGTGCTGCGCCGGCACCTGAACCACCTGCGGGCCGTGCGCCGCCGAACGCTGGCCTCGCCGGACGACCCGGCGCTGCGCGCCGCGATGGAGGACGCCGCGTACACGCTGTGCGTCCTGATGGGCCGGCGCAACGCCCACAGCGCGCTGCTCGCGGCCGAGGAGCTGGTGGCTGCCCACCGGCTTCCCCCGTCCGAGAGGCCCGATCAGGTGCGGCGACCTGCGGGAGGCGCCGGCTGACCCGTACCGGAGCCGCCCAGTGCCGCCACGGCCGCCAGCAGCCGGTCCCAGAACAGATCGGCCCGCAGCCCGACGGCCACCCGGGCGTTCGCCGGCCGGCCCAGCGTGCCGTGCAGGTCCACCACGGTCGCCCCGCGCGTGTGCCGGCCGTGGAGCTCCACGGCCACGTACGCGTCCACGCAGGTGACCAGCGCGGGGTCGATGACCCTGGCCACCGCGACCGGGTCGTGCACCGGGGGAGCGGGGAACCCCCACAGCTGCCGGTAGGTGCCCGCGAAGAAGCCCAGCAGCTCGGCGCAGATCCGCCCGAGGTCCGTGTCCAGGGCCTCGAAGCGGGCGACGACCTCGGGTGTCGCGAGGGCCTGGTGGGTGACGTTGAGCCCGCACATGGTCACCGGTACGCCGCTGCGGAAGACGATGTCCGCGGCCTCCGGGTCGGTGTGGATGTTGAACTCGGCGGCCGGGGTCCGGTTCCCCCGGTCCGTGGACCCGCCCATCAGCACGATCTCCCTGATCCGGCCGGCCAGCTCGGGGTACCGGGTCAGCAGCAGGGCGATGTTCGTCAGGGGAGCCGTCGGCACCAGGGTGACCGGCTCCGGATGCCCGGCCAGGATCCGCCGCAGCAGCTCCACCGCGTGCTCCGGCTCGGCCGCCAGGGAGGGCGCGGGGAAGCGGGGGCCGTCCAGTCCCGACACCCCGTGCACGTCCTCGGCGACCCGCAGCGGCTCCAGCAGCGGTGCCGCGCACCCGGCGGCGACCGGGACGCCCGTGATGCCGGCGACGGTGCACACCCGCAGGGCGTTCAGGGTGGTCTTCTCCACGGTCTGGTTGCCCGCCACCGTGGTGACGGCCAGCAGGTCGACCCCCGGGTCGCCCGCCGCGAGGAGGATCGCGAGGGCGTCGTCGTGCCCCGGATCGCAGTCGATGACGATCGGGACGGGAACGGGAACGCTCAAGGCCGGACACCTCTCCTCGGTCCGCGGCCGCCGCGTCGCCGGCCACCTGGTCCAGTGTGCGCACGGGCGGGCCGGCGCACAGCGCTTCCGCCGGCCGGCGCGGCGCGGATGGTCCGTTTCGTCCGTTTGTGTTAGGAGTGGGGCGGGCGGGGCAGCCGCTCTGCGGCGGGACGGGATGCCGGGCGGCGATCGGAGGCGGTGCGATGACCACGAACAGCCGTGACGTGTTCGGGGTGCCCTGCTGGGTCAACCTGACGGCCCCGGGCCTCGCCGAGGCGGAGGAGTTCTACGCCGGGGTGCTGGGCTGGACGTTCCGGGCGACCCGGCTCGGCGAGAACTTCCGCGTGGCCCTGCTGGACGGCCGGCCCGTCGCCTCGGTCGGCGCACTCGCCCCGAGGCTCGGCGTGCCGACCGCGTGGACGCCGTACTTCGCCGTCGACGACGCGGAGGTGACCGCAGCCCGCGTCCGTGAGCGGGGCGCGACGATGGCGGTCGGACCGCTCGCCTTCGCCACCGGCAGGGCCGCGCTGGCCGCCGACCCGTCCGGAGCCGTCTTCGGCTTCTGGGAGGGCGAGGTAGTCCAGGAGTGGCACGCCGGGCAGGAGGACGCCGCGGCCTGGGTGGAGCTCCGTACCCGCGACGCGTTCGCCGCCGCGGTGTTCTACGGGGAGGTGCTCGACTGGGCCTGCGAGCGGCCCGGATGCTGCGACGTGGCCTACGAGCACGACCACGTGGTGGTGCGCCGCGGCAACCAGACCGTCGCGCGGATCGACGCCGGGGCCGTGGAGGACGCCCCCGACCCGCAGGTCCGGCCCCGCTGGCACATCCACTTCGCCGTGGCCGACCTGGACGGGGCGATCGACCGTGCGGTCCGGCACGGGGGCGCCGCCGTGACACCCGTGCGGTCCTCGCCGGCCGACCGCCGGGTCACCCTGCGCGACCGGAGCGGTGCCCTCTTCACCATCAGCGAGGACACCGCCTGAGCGGTCCTCAGCGGGCGGGGGACAGCTCCCACAGGCGGTGGTCCCAGCCGATGTCGCGGCGCGAGGCGACGCGCAGCCCGGCCAGTGCGGCGATGCGCTCGAAGTCCCGCTCCGTGCGCACGCCCGAGCCGAACGCCGCCTTCAGCCGCAGGTGGTGCAGGGCGGCCTCGGTGTCCAGCGCGATGCCGTCCGCCTCCTCGACCTGTTCGACCAGCAGCAGCGCGCCGCCCTCGGGCACCGCAGCGGCGTTCTCGCTGAGCGCGAGCACCGCGTCCTCGTCGGCCAGCTGCTCCAGCAGCCGCACCAGCAGGACGGTGCGGTCGCCCGCCGGGACCGGCCCGCTGGTGGGCACCAGCTGCACCCGGTCGAGCACCGCGGAGTCCAGCACCCGGTCGGCGACCGTGCGCAGCGCCGACGGCAGCGCGGCCACGCGGACCCGCAGGGCGGGGAAGGCCGCGGCGAGGGTGCCCGCCACGGCGCCGGCGCCGCCGCCGGCCAGCGTGACCGACTCCGCGGCCGCCCAGTCGTAGCCGGTGCGCACCCCCGGGGCGATCCACAGGGCCTCGTCCTCCACGGCCTCCCGCGCGGACGCGCCCAGCCGCTCGTCCGCGGCCAGGGCCACGGCGAGAGGAGCCCCGGACGCGGTACGGAAGCCGGCCCGGCCGGTGCGCAGCGTCTCGTGCAGGCCGGACAGCGACAGGTCCAGCGCGGCGTGCGCCCCGCGCAGGTCGTACTCCTCCAACGAGTGGTCGTCCTCGACGAGTTCCTCGCCGACCGGGGTCAGCCGGTAGCCGTCCGGGCCGGCCGAGAAGACCTCCAGCTCGACGAGGTAGGCGAGGAGCGCGGTCAGCGTCCGCGGGTCGGTGCCGGAGCGGTCGGCCAGCTCGGCCGCCGTACGCACGCCCTGCCAGACCAGGTCGACCAGTCCGACGGTCACCGCCGCGCGGATCGCCAGGCCCGGTGCCAGGTCGGTCAGTTCGTGCAGCCGCTCGTGCGGGTCGACCTCCTCGGCCCCCTCGGCGGGCTCCGCCTCGGCGGCCACGGCTGCCGCGGGTGCGGCGGCCGGCGGATCGGTGCGCCGCCAGTAGCCGGTGATGTGGGTCTGCTCGCGCGGCACCTTCCGGTCCACCGCCAGGTGGCGGCGGATGCCCTTCAGGGCCACGGCCTCGCCGGCCGCCCACGCGAAGACGGTGCCGGGCAGCCACTCCATGCCGCGTACGGCCTGCTCCAGCAGGTCCGTGCTGCCGGCCGGCGCGCCGTGGCGCACCACCCAGGTGATCTCCGCGTCCGCACGGGTCGGCAGGTCCTGGCGGTGGCTGTCCTCGCCGACCTCGACGAAGACCCGGGCCCGGGTGCCCTCCGGCATCTCCGCCAGCCACCGGCCGATCGCCGGGAGCGCGGTCTCGTCGCCGATGACCAGCAGCCAGTCGGCTCCCTCGGGGTGCCGGTGCGACATCTTCGGCCCGGCGATCCAGGTGACGTCGCCCGGCTCGGCGGCCTGCGCCCACGCCGAGGCCACTCCGCCCGCGTGGTTGACGAAGTCGAAGTCGATCTCACCGGCCTGCGGGTCGTACCGCACCGGGGTGTAGTCCTTGGTCAGCGGCCGGGCGTCGGCGGGCCAGTCCAGGCTGGACACGTTCTGTCCCGGCAGTACCGGGGCGTCCGCGCCGTCCTCGGCGAAGAAGAACTTGACGTGGTCGTCGAAGCCCTCGCTGCTGAGCTCCGGCAGGTCCAGCCCGTCCTTGCGGAACGCGCCCAGCTGCGGGCCGCCCAGGGTGACCCGCCGCATGCCCGGCGTCACGTCGGCGACGCGCAGCACCGTCAGCTCCCGCAGCACGATGGGGAAGGTGACGACGGAACGGGGGTTGCGGGTGGACATGACGGGCTCCTCACGTGGCGGGACTTCGATGGGGTTCGGCCGGCGCACCGCCGGTCCGGCCG
>NZ_SSBM01000044.1:0-47681 GCF_004795115.1 Streptomyces sp. A0592 | reverse complement strand
GCGGGCCGTACGGACTGCCGATCAGGCGATCGAGAAGGTCACGACCGTCTGGTAGGTGTCGGCGAACATGAACGGCGGGAGCTGGATCATCCCGGCACCGCCGACGGCGAACTCACCACCGGTCAGCTCGTCGCCCCCGGCGGCCTGGGAGGCCACCTTCATCGGGACGTCGGAGATCGCGCCGGGCGTGCCCGCGGTGCAGGTGCTCGGGCTGTCCGGGTTGGTCACGGTGCAGGACGGCTGGATGCCGATCTGCGCCTTCGCCATCGAGTGGCCGGTGGTCTGGTTCAGGAACGGCGTACGCGTCGCCGTCACGTCCCAGCCGAGCGAGCCGCCGCGGAAGTCCTGGACGGTCGCGGCGTTGAAGACGCCGACCACCGACTGGGCCTTGCCGTTGATGGTGACCGAGCCGAAGCTGACGGCCGGCTGGCCGTCCTTCGGGCCCAGGCCCAGCGGTCCGGGAAGGACCTCGACGTCGACCGGGTTCTTCACACCGGCCTGCTCCTCCAGGAAGACGAAGGCCTTGTACGGGGTGATCGAACCGTCGATCTTGATGGTGTCGGCCTTCTTGGTGACCGTGATGTTGCAGGTGGCGGCGCCTGACGCGTCCGCCGTGCCGGTGCCGGTGTCACCGGTCGCCGCCCCGGCGAGCAGGGCGGAACAGGTGACGGCGCCGGCCGGGAAGTTGGCTCCGCCCACGGCGACGGCGGTGCCCGCCGGGCCGCTGTTGGGCGTCAGCTTCGTGGTGACCGGGTCCTTGGGCAGGGCCTCGACGGCGACCGACCCGAGCGAGGCGCTCGGGCGGGGCGCCGGGGTACAGGTGGTGGTGAAGACCGAACCGGAGAGGTCCGCGTCGGTCACCGCCAGATCGAGGGCGACCTGGACGGTCGTGCCCTCGGTGCCGTCCGGGACCTTGATGGTTCCGGAGAACGCCTTGGGGTCGAGCGGCTGCCCGGCCACGACCGACACGGTCTCCGGCGGGCTGGTGACCACCTGCGTGGTGGCGCCGACCTTGAGGGTGATCTTGGTCGTGTTCACCGTGGTGACGGAGAACGAGGGGATCAGGGGGCTCGCACCCGGGTCGATCGTGATCGGGACGACGTCGCCGGCCTTCGCTCCGTCGGGCAGGGTGACCGTCCAGTTCTGGTTGCCCGAGCCGTCCGGCTGCGGCGCCGGGGCGTCGCAGTTCTCGAAGACGGTCGTGGTCTTGGTCGCGGCCTGCGCGGAGCCCGCCAGGCCCACCACTGCGCCGGTCAGGGCCAGCGACAGGGCCCCGGCCCCTGCCAGCGCCTTTCGTACATGCCTTCTCGTACTCACTGGGTCGCGACTCCTTCGTCATGACGAACCCTCCCCCCACCCGCTGTGTGGGGGAGGCCGAGCCGGTGCGGTGGCCGATATTGACGCGTCACGGTGATGAGAAGTCAATGACTTGCTTTCGCCCGAAGCACACAGAAATTGATGGGCCATCAGGGAGAGGCTGATGGCCCATCGGGTACCGACCGGTCGGGGTGGGAGTGGCAATGGGGGGCGCCGGGCGGTGCGGCTGTCGGTCCAGGCCTTATCCGGCCGTATTCGGGTGGTCGGCCCGGGTCAGTGCCGGCCGGCTGTGACGTGCAGCAGCAGGTTCGGGGTGCCGGCCGGCAGTCCGGTGATCCGGCCGGCCACGGCGCCTCCTACGAGCGCCTCGGAAACCTGCGCCGGGGTGCGCGCCGTACCGCCGGCCAGGAGCAGCGCGGCCGCCCCCGCCACGTGCGGGGCGGCCATCGAGGTGCCGGAGGAGCGGGCGGTGGTGGTGGCGGAGTCCTTCCAGGCGGAGGTGACGGCCACGCCCGGCGCGAACAGGTCGACGCACGCACCGTGATTGGAGAACGCCGCCCGGCGGTCCGCGGCGTCGGTCGCGCCGACGGTGAGGGCCTGCGGGACGGAGGCAGGGGACCCGCCGCAGGCGTTCCGGCCCTCGTTGCCGGCCGCCGCGACGAAGGTGACCCCCGAGGACACGACCCGCAGGACGGCTGCGTCGAGGGCGCGGCTGCGGCTGCCGCCCATGCTCATGTTGGCCACGGCCGGGGTGGCTGGGGTACGGGCGGCGTCCCGCACCACCCAGTCGAGGCCCTTGATCATGGCCGACAGGCGTCCGTCGCCGCGGCAGTCGGCCACCTTCACGGCGACGAGGGAGACGCCCTTGGCGACCCCGTACGTCGCCCCGCCCACGGTGCCCGCGACGTGCGTGCCGTGGCCGTTGCAGTCGCGGGAGCCCTCCAGGAACACCGCGTTGTGCCCGGCCCGGGCGCGCCCGCCGAACTCCTGGTGGCGGGTGTTGATCCCGGTGTCGAGGACGTAGACGGTGACGCCCTCGGCCTTCGTGGCGTACGTGTACGAGCCGTCGAGCGGGAGTTCGCGCTGGTCGATCCGGTCCAGGGTCCAAGGGGCGGGCGCCTGCGGCAGGGCCTCGGGGGTATCGGCGGTGCCCGTGATGTGGAAGACCGTGTCCGGTTCCACGGAGGCCACCCGGGGGTCGGCGGCCAGGGCGGCGGCCCGCGCGGCCGTGGTGCGGACGGCGAAGCCGTTCAGGGCGGCCTCGTAGACGGGCCCGACCTCGTCCCCGGCGTCGGCGGCCTCGGCGGCCAGGGCGCGGGTCGGGGCGCGGGAGGTGGTGTCCTTGAGGACGACGACGTAGGGGGCGGTGGAGCCGGACCCGGGGAGGGACCGGGGGCCGGATCCGGGGCCGGGGTGGGGAGCCGGCGGGGGGCCCGTGAGGGCGGCCGCGAGCAGGGCGGCCGCGGGGACGAGTGTGGCGAATGCGGTGGCGGTCATGCGGCCGATGCTCTGCGCGGGGCGGCGCGGGCGCGCGGAGGGTGCGCCGAGTGGGCGCACGACACGCCGCCGCCCGGGCTACTCGGTGAGGGGCCAGCCGCGCATCGCGAACACGCCCTCGTCGCGGGCGCCTGCGGCGTCGTAGGTGGCCAGCGCGGCCTCGTTGTCGGTGTCGACGCCCACCCACATGCCGTAGCAGCCGCGCTCGCGCGCCTCGTCCGCGAGGGCCCGGGTCAGGGCGCGGCCGATGCCTCGGCGCCGGTAGCCCTCGTCCACGGAGAGTTCGTACAGGCACATCTCCGTGCCCTTGTCGGGGTGGACCATCTCGATGCCGGAGACCATCCCGGCGGGCACGTCGTCGACGTACGCGATGAGCATCAGGTGCCCGGGGGCGGTGAGGAAGCGCTCGGACCATTCCTGGCGGGCGGGCCCGTCGAAGAGGGATTCGGCGGCCGAGAGCTCGGCTGGTGTGAAGGCCCGGCGGATGTCCATGGCGGTCACCATAATGCGCGCGCGGCCGGCGGCGCGGCGTAGCCGGGCACGGCGTGGCGGGCGGGGAGGCGGCCCCGGAAACTCCCGGCGGGGTGACTCGGCACTCGCTAACCTGTGCGCTTCTTGGAGGACTTGAGGGGGAGCCGTGAGAAGTGCCGAGGTCACGCCGAGGGGCGACCGGCTCCGCTGGGTGGAGCTGTCGGGCGAGGCCCCGGCCCGGGTGTACGTGCACGGCCTGGGAGCCACCTCGCCCGCCTACTTCGCGGCGAGCGCCACGCACCCGCTGCTGGCGGGCCGGCGTTCCCTGCTGGTCGACCTGCTGGGACACGGGCACAGCGACCGGCCCGAGGACTTCGGCTACACCCTCGAAGAGCATGCCGACGCGCTGGCCGCCGCGCTCACCGAGGCCGGTGCGGAGGGCGCCGAGCTGATCGCCCACAGCATGGGGGGAGCCGTGGCCGTCGTGCTGGCCGACCGCCACCCGCACCTGGTGTCCCGGCTGGTGCTCGTCGACGCCAACCTCGATCCCGTGCAGCCCCGTCCCGTCGCCTCCGGGAGCAGCGGGATCGCCTCCTACACCGAGGAGGAGTTCCTCGCCGGCGGCTGGGCCGAGGTACGCGACAGGTGCGGCGCGCACTGGTGGTCCACGATGCGGCTGGCGGGCCGTACGGCCCTGTACCGCAGTGCCGTCCACCTCGCGGCGGGCACCACCCCCACCATGCGCGAGCTGCTGCTGGAGCTGAAGGTCCCGCGCACCTACCTGCTGCCCGAGGCGGACGGCCCGCTCCCGGGCGCCGACGCCCTGCGGGCCGCGGGCGTCGCCGTGGTGCCCGTCCCCGACTGCGGACACAACATCATGCTGGACAACCCGGAAGCCTTCGCCCGAGCCGCCGCCACGGCCCTGGGCGCCACCTCCTGGGGCACGGCTCCCGGCCCGTCCATGCCCTCCGGGGGTGTTCAGTCGACGGCCTAGCCCCGGGTGTGCGGCGACGGGGTGCCGTCGGTCCAGGCGTAGACCCGCTTGCCGCGCACCGCGACCTGGTACTGGTGGAAGTCCCGGCACTCGGCGTGGACTTCGGCCCGCACGCCCCGCGGCCACCACTTGGCGTGCAGGTCCGGCGCGCCCTGCCGCTTCGGGGCGCCCGCCGAGCACTGCGGACCGTCCAGCGGGGTCTTGCCGAGGTCGAACCGTATGAGCCGGTCGTGGCCGGTGGTGCGCACCCGTATGCGGACGTCGGTGGCGTCCTTGGGTATCCAGGACGGCAGGGCGAAGGGCGCTTCCGTACGCGTCGGGGCGTCGGCGGCGGTCGCGAAGCGCTTGCCCTTCTCCTTGAACACCTTGTGGTCGATCGTGTCGGTCACGGGGTTGGGCGGCAGGTTGGGCAGGGCGAAGGCGGCGGTGGCGAGGACTCCCACGGTGGCGGCGGCGATGACGAGCGGGCGGCGGTTCATGCCTTCAAGTCTCGGCCGGGAAAGCCCCCTCGCGCGTCCCTCCTCAGAACGAACCGCGCCCTGGCCGAAGGTCGCACACGGCGTCATACCTGGGAGGGTCTCCGGGCCTGCCCGGGCAACGCCCAGTAACCGGGCGGCGCCCGGACCCGTTGGCCGGATGACCGTCCGCCCGGCCCCCGAGGACCCCCATGCGCCGTCGCCGCCTCCTCCCCGCCCTTGCCACCGCCACGGCCACCGCCGTGCTCGCCCTCGCGCCCGCCGCCTGGGCCGCACCCGAGGTCCCGGCCGACAAGCCGCAGGTGCTGAGCCGCTGGACGCAACCCGCCGCCGCGAGTTACGAGGCCTGGGCCGACGCGCGCGAGCACCGCGCCGCCTGGGCCGCGTACGGCTTCGACTGGTCGACCGACCTGTGCACCACCTCCCCGGACAACCCCTTCGGCTTCCCCTTCGCGGCAGCCTGCGCCCGCCACGACTTCGGCTACCGCAACCACCGCGCGGCAGGGCTGTTTCCTGCCGCCAAGGCCCGCCTCGACGAGGCGTTCCACGCGGACCTGAAGCGGGTGTGCGCCCGCTACTCGGGCAACACCAAGCGGTCGTGCGACGGCACCGCGTGGACGTACTACCAGGCGGTCAGGCTCCTCGGCATCTCCTAGTGCTGTGACCGCAAAGGTTCACCGCCTCGCGGCGCCCGGCACGGCACCTCGCCGCGTTGTCGGACCACGCGAGTACGTCCGGTACGGGCCGTGGCCCTCCGCCTTGCGATCCACCGCACCGGACACCGCGACCCGGCAAACCTTTCCGGCCACAGCACTAGTGAGCCGCCACGCAGAGCACCGGGACCCGCTGGACCAGGTTGTTGCCGAAGCCGCCGCGGTTCCAAGGCGGTTCGAGGGGCTGGGTGCGGCCGCCGGCGTCCGTCGCGCGGACGGTGAGCGTGTGGCGGCCCGGTACGGCGGTCCAGGCGCAGCTCCAGGCCTGCCAGGCCCACGGATGCGGACCCGGGGCCTCCAGTTCGGCGCGGGTCCAGGTCAGGCCGTCGTCGGCGCTCACCTCCACCCGGGCGACGGCCCCGTGGCCGGACCAGGCCCGCCCCCGCAGCGGTACGGGGCCCGGGTGCACGACGCGGGTGCGCGACATGAAGTCGGGGAAGCCCGGCGGGGCCATCAGGGCGCGCGGCGCGATCCGGGTGACCGCTTCGCCCGGCTCGTCGGGGTCGTCGGCGGACCACCGGAAGCGGTAGGCCACGGACTGCTGGAATCCGGTGAACGGCGCGTCGACGAGGGTGATCTCGCGTAGCCATTTGACGTGCGCCATGCCGTACCAGCCGGGCACGACCAGCCGCAGCGGGTACCCGTGCTGCGGCGGCAGGGGCAGGCCGTTCATGGCGTAGGCGATCAGCACGCCCGAGCCCTCCGCGACGGCGTACGGCAGCGGCAGGCTGCGCCGGTAGTCCTGCTCGACACCGCGCTCCACGCCGTGGTCGGCCCCGGTGAACACGGCTTCGACCGCATCGGGCCGCACCCCCGCCCGGTCCAGTACGAGGCCCAGCGGGACCCCGGTCCAGTCTGCGGTGCCGACCGCCTCGACCAGCCACGGCTGGCTGACCGGCCGGGGCGACAGGAGCGCCCGGCCGTTGCCCGCGCACTCCATCGTGACCCGGCGGGTGACGGCGGGCAGCGCGCGCAGGGCGTCGAGGTCCAGCGACAGCGGCGTACCGACCCGGCCGCCCACGGTCAGCCGCCAGCCGTCCGCGTCGGCGGCGGGGATGTCGTAGTGGACCAGGACGTAGTGCAGCCCGGGCGGTGTGACCTCGTAGCGCAGGGCTTCCAGCGGCAGGCCGTGGTTGCGGGCGGCAAGCGCCAACTCCTCCTGGCCGATGCCCTCACCGGCCGGGGCGATGCGCGCCGGGGCGCTGACATCCCGCGCGGACGCCTGGTCCATCTCCCCATGGTCGCGCGCACCGCGCCGCGGGGCACGTCGTCGCGGTCCGGGGCCGCCGCGTCACAGGTGCCGGGCGAACCAGGCGCGGGCCAGGGCCGCCACCTGCTCCAGGGCGCCGGGCTCCTCGAAGAGGTGCGTGGCGCCGGGGACGACCTCCAGCCGGTTCTCGCAGCGCAGCTCCCGCTGCGCCGCGCGGTTGAGGTCGAGCACGGTGGTGTCGCGGCCGCCGACGACGAGCAGCGTGGGCGCCCGTACGGCGGCCAGCCGGGGCCCGGCGAGGTCGGGCCGGCCGCCGCGGGAGACCACGGCGCCGATGTCCGCACCGGCGGCGGACGCGGCCCACAGCGCGGCCGCGGCGCCGGTGCTCGCCCCGAAGTAGCCGATCGGGAGGGACGCGCGTCGGCGCAGCCAGCCGGTGGCGTCCGCGAGCCGCTCCGCCAGGGTCCCGATGTCGAAGACATTGGCCCGGTCGGCCTCCTCGGCGGGTGTCAGCAGGTCGAAGAGCAGGGTGCCCAGACCCGCCCGGTTCAGGTCCGCGGCGACGCTCCGGTTGCGCGGGCTGCGGCGGCTGCTGCCGGAGCCGTGGGCGAACACCACGACGGCCGCGGCCCCCTCGGGCAGGGCCAGGTCCCCGGCCAGGGCCAGGCCGCCGGCGTCCACCTCGACGGCGGCGGGCCGGGTGGCCCGCCCGGGCGCGGGGGCGGCCGCGGCCCGCGCCAGCAGCGAGACGACTTCCTCGTCGGCGGTCTGGGAGAAGTCCCGGTACCACTCGCCGACGGCCCGGAAGGCGCGCGGCGCGGAGAGGCACACCACCTCGTCGGTCTCGCCGCGCAGCCGGGCGACCGCGTCGGGCGCCGCCACCGGAACGGCCAGCACCACCCGGGCCGCGCCCTGGGCCCGTACGACCCGGCACGCTGCGGCGGCCGTGGCGCCCGTGGCGATCCCGTCGTCCACGACGATCACCGTCCGGCCGTCGAGCGGTACCCGGGGCCGGTTGCCGCGGAACCTGCGGGCCCGCCGGGCGAGCTCCGCCTCCTCCGCGTGCTCGACGGCCGCCAGATCCTGCTGCGTGACGCCGCTGATGCGGACGATGTCCTCGCTGATGACCCGTACGCCGCCCTCGCCGATCGCGCCGAACCCGAGTTCGCGGTGGTGCGGGACGCCGAGCTTGCGGACCACGATCACATCGAGCGGGGCGCCGAGGGCCCGCGCCACGGGGAAGGCCACCGGGACGCCGCCGCGGGGCAGGCCCAGTACGACGGGGCGGTCCCCCTCCAGATGGCGGACGGCTTCGGCGAGCCGTTCCCCGGCGTCCGCGCGGTCGGTGAAGAGCACGGGGGTTCACCCCCAACCCGAGGGGAGACGGAAGCGCGCGCACCCTTCTTCCGACGCAACCCCACGCGGGGGCTTCGCGCAAGTCGGGGAAGCCGGCGGACCGCGGCCTCGGTATCCCGAAGAGGATCGACCCCTTCCGGTGAACGCTTCGCCGTACGGCGCTTTTCAGCCGATCTGTGGCCCGGGACGGTCGAGTTCGGCCCGCAGGACGACGCCGACAGGCGCCGGGGGCGACCTCCCGGCGCGTCCGGAGCAAACCCGGACGACGGCTCCGGGGGTGGCCCGGACCGCCCCGTGCAGCCCCGCCGCCCGCTGCGACCTGCACGAAAGCCCTCCGCTGAGGGAGGGCTTCGGGTGAAGGAGAATGTGTGCCCCCGGCAGGACTCGAACCTGCGGCCAAGTGCTTAGAAGGCACCTGCTCTATCCACTGAGCTACGGGGGCCGGAAGGTGACCCTGGTGGGCCTGGAGCCCCTGGTGGGGGTGGGACTTCGGTCCGTGCCGGGTCAAGGATAGGGCTCCGGTTGCCTTGTCCCGGTTGCTTCACTCGCGTGCCACGATGTGGAGGTTCGGTGAAGCGGTCCCGATAATCGCAGGCAGGTGCGATTCTCGCATCGCTTTTGCGCCGCGGCGCCCTGGGTGTTGTGCACTCGTTATGCCTGCGCCCCACTCGTCCGTCGTGCCCAGAATGTCCCACTGAAGTCGCGGTCGGCGCGCAGGGGGCGTATAAGCTTCAAAAATGGTCCTAAATTGGGCATTCTTCGCATGTGGTGACCTTGGATGTTCGGCCTCAGCTGCTCGATGCCCTGTCCGCCCTGCGCGACCGGGTCGCGTCCGTACGTCTGCCGTTGCCCCTGCCCGGCGCCCCACGGGCCCGACAGACCAGAGCCGAGCTGCTGGCGCAGCTCGACGACTACCTCGTACCGCGCCTGAAGGCGCCCGAGGCGCCCCTGCTCGCCGTCGTCGGCGGGTCCACCGGGGCCGGTAAGTCCACCCTCGTCAACTCCCTCGTGGGGCGCCAGGTCAGCGAAGCCGGCGTGCTCCGCCCGACCACCCGCACACCGGTGCTCGTCTGCCACCCCGACGACCACCACTGGTTCGCCGGGATGCGCGTCCTGCCCGACCTGATGCGGGTCTGGGTGCCGCACGAGGACGACGACGCGCCCCCCAGAGCCGCCTCCCGGCGCCCGGGCCGCGGCCACGTCGGAGCCCAGGGCGGCCACGAGACCCGCGAGATGCGGATCGAGACCGTCACCAGCCTGCCGCGCGGCCTCGCCATCCTCGACGCCCCCGACATCGACTCCCTCGTGGTCGACAACCGGACACTGGCCGCCGAACTCATCTGCGCCGCCGACGTCTGGGTGATGGTCACCACCGCCTCGCGTTACGCCGACGCCGTCCCCTGGCACCTCCTGCGCACCGCCAAGCAGTACAAGGCCACCCTCATCACGGTCCTGGACCGGGTGCCGCACCAGGTGCTCGCCGAGGTCTCCCGCCAGTACGGGGCCCTGCTCACCAAGGCCGGACTGGGCGACGTACCGCGCTTCACCGTCCCCGAACTCCCCGAATCGACCGGCGGCGGCGGGCTGCTGCCCGCCACTGCCGTCGCCCCGCTCTTCGCCTGGCTCGCCCACCACGCCCAGGACCCGGCTGCCCGCCAGTACGCCGTCGGGCGCACCGCCCTCGGCGCGCTGGACTCCCTGGGGCGCCGGATGCCCGAACTCGCCTCCGCCGTCGCCGCCCAGCACGCCGCCGCCGTACGGCTGACCTCGGCCGTCGAGGACGCGTACCGGCGCGAGGGCAAGAGGGTCCGGGGCCGCCTCGACCGCGGCGCCGTCCTGGCCGGCGACGCGCTGACCCGGTGGCGCGGCTACCCCCTCGACACCAGCGCCGACGAACTGCTGGACTCCCTCGCCGAGTCCCTCGCCGCGCTGCTCCAGTGCGCCGTGGCCGCCGCCGACGAGCGGATCGCCGAAGCCTGGCGGCGCGAACCGGCCTCCGGCGCGCTGGCCCTGCCCACTCCGGACCGGGAGGCGGCGGAACGTATCGGCATGGCCGTACGCCGCTGGCGGCGCGTGCTGGAGGAACTCGCCGAGGAGGAGGTGGCCCGGCTCGACAAGCAGCCCACACCCGACGCCGACGCCGTCGCGGCCCTCCTCGTCGCCGCGCTCCTCGGCGGCAAACGGGCCCGGCCCGCAGGGGAGAAGCTCGCCGAGCGGATCGGCGCCCAGGCTGCCCTGCGGCTGCGCGACAAGGGCGGGGAACTGGTCGGCGACCACCTCGACGAGGTGCTGCGCGGCGAACGCGACCGCCGCCTGGCCCCGTTGGAAGCACTCGAAGTGACCCCGGAACCGCAGGCCGAACTGATCGCCGCGCTGTCCGTACTGCAGAAGGAGAGGTGACGCCGTGACCGCCCTGACCGACCGCACCGACGACCGCTGGGACGACGGGTTCATCGCGCGTTCCCGCCCCCGCCCCGTCGAAGTGGGCGAGGAGGACGCCGCCGACGCGGGCGACGAGGGCGACGAAGCGCTCGTACGGGCCGTCTCCGGCGCCGGCAGCGACGGGGGCAAGTCGTCCGCGCCCCCGCTCAGCCCCGAGGCGCAGGCCCTGCGCCAGCGCCTCGACGCGCTGCGCCAGCTGGTCGGGCTGTCCCGTACCCGGCTCGACGGAAAGACGCTCGCCGAGGCCGGACGGGTCCTGGACGAGGCCGCCGCACGCCGCGGCCTCTCGGCCCAGCACACGGTCGTCGCGATCGCCGGAGCGACCGGAAGCGGCAAGTCCACGCTTTTCAATTCACTCGCCGGGGTGCAGATCTCCGAGACCGGGCTGCGCCGCCCGACCACCGCCGCGCCCATCGCGTGCAGCTGGTCGGACGGGGCCGCCGGGCTGCTGGACCGGCTGGAGATCCCCGGACGGCTGCGGCGCCGGCCCCGCGAGACCTCCGAGGCCGAGGCCCTGCGCGGGATGGTCCTCGTGGACCTGCCGGACCTGGACTCGGCGCTCGTCGCGCACCGCGAGCACGTGGACCGCGTACTGGCGCTGGTCGACGCCGTGGTGTGGGTCGTGGACCCGGAGAAGTACGCCGACGCGGTGCTGCACGAGCGGTACCTGCGCCCGCTGGCCGGACACGCCGAGGTCACCTTCGTCGTGCTCAACCAGGTGGACCGGCTGCCCGGCGAGGCCGCCGACCTCGTACTGGACGACCTGCGCCGACTGCTCGACGAGGACGGCATCGCGCTCGGGGAGCACGGCGAGCCCGGCGCCACCGTCCTCGGGCTGTCCGCGCTGACCGGCGAGGGCGTGGGGGAGCTGCGCGAACTCCTCGGACAGTTCACCCAGGAGAAGGGCGCCGCGACCCGGCGGATCTCGGCGGACGTGGACCGCGCCGCCGTCCGGCTGCGGCCGCTCTACGTCGCCGACGGGCATGCCGGACCCGAGATCGGGGAGGTGGCGCGCGCCGAGTTCGAGGACCGGCTCGCCGAGGCGGTCGGGGCCTGCGCGGCCGGACTCGCCGCCGAACGGGCCTGGCGGCGCAACGCGGGCAAGGCGTGCGGGACGCCGTGGCTGCGGCTGTGGCGCTGGTACGAGAACCGGCGCGCGCCGCGCACCCTGGCGGGCCTGGCCGCCCTGGCGGCGATCGGCGGCCGGGGCCAGACCGTCGCACCGGCGCCGGTCGAGGAGGAGGTGACCGCGCGTCAGCGGGTGGAACAGGCCGTACGGGTCGTCGCCGACGAGGCGGTCGCCGGGCTGCCCGACCCGTGGGCGCAGGCGGTCCGGGAGACGGCGGTGCGCGGCGCCGACCGGCTTCCGGAGGCGCTGGACGAGATCGCGGTGACCCTCGGGGCCGCGGTCGCGGTGCCGAACGCCAAGCCGCCGCGGCCCGCGTGGTGGCCGGTGGCGGTGCTGGCGCAGGCGGCCATGACGCTGCTGCAGATCTTCGGCGGGCTGTGGCTCGTCGGGCAGATCGTCGGGGTCCTGGAACCGAAGCTGATGCCGCCGGTGCTGCTGATGGTGGCGGGCATCATCGGCGGGCCGCTCGTGGAATGGGCCTGCTCGATCGCGGCGCGGGGCCCCGCACGGCGGTACGGGCAGGACGCGGAGCGCAGGCTGCGGCAGGCGGCGGCCGGGTGCGGACGGGCCCGGGTGCTGGAACCGGTGGCCGCGGAGCTGCTGCGCTACCGGGAGGTGCGGGAGCAGTACGCGACGGTAGCCGCAGGGGGGAGCCGGTTGTCCACAACCCGCCAGTAGTCCACAGGCCGGAGCGGGGGACCGGCCGCCGGCCGCAGCATGGCTCGTAGCCCGTACGGATGGTCCGTGCGGACCGGGACGACGGGGGAGGGCGGCCGGGATGTACGACACCCAGGTGACGCTGGTGGGACATGTGGCGACGCAGGTCGACTACAAGGAGACGGTGAACGGTCCGTCGGCGCGGTTCCGGTTCGCGGTGACGCCCCGGTACTTCGACCGGCGCAAGGACACCTGGACGGACGGGACCACCAGCTTCTACACCGTGTGGGCGCGGCGCACCCTCGCGGTGAACCTCGCCGGTTCCGTATCGGTGGGCGAGCCGCTGGTGGTGCACGGGCGGCTGCGCGTGCGGGACGACCCGCCCGACGGGGAGGGCAACCGCCGGTTCGGCGCGGAGATCGACGCGACCGCCATCGGGCACGACCTGAACCGGGGCACGGCGGCCTTCAGGCGAGTGGTGAGAACCGATCATCCGCTGATGGACACTCAGAAGGCGCCGGTGGGTTGAGTGTTCGAGGGGGCTAGGATTCCCCGGTACTCACGGGCACCTGGGCCTTCGGCCCGAAGGGGAAGACTGTGTCGATTGCCGTTCCCGCATCCTCCGCTCCTGCTCCCGCTCCTGCTCCCGCTCCTGCTGCTTCCGCACCCGCTCCCGCACCCGCTCCCGCCGTTCCCGAACCTGCTCCCGCTCTGCTCGAACGCGCCCCGGCCGAACGCGCCCCGGCCGAACCCGCCGCGGCGGTACGGGGCTCCGCGCGCCGCCCGCTCGCGGCCGCCCTGCTGGCCGCGGCCCTCACCGCGGCGCCCGGCGCCAGGGCCGCCGCCGACTCCGGTCCGCCCGCGCCCCGCGTACCGGAGGGCGCGAGCGCAGTGCTGGACGGGCTGAAGACGTTCGGGCAGGCGGTCCTGCACAGCGGCGACGGACAGGTGCGGAACATCCCCGCCGGCCTGTACGAGATGCGGGTCGAGGGCGGCGGGATGCTCCAGACGTACGGTGTCGGGGTGGCGGGCAACGCCCAGCCGCAGGCCCGGTACACGGAGAGCGGCTGGAGCGGCAGCCCGCTCGCGGGCAACGGGCAGGCCGGCCGGATCCGCTGGGTGCTGGAGCACTCCTACCCGCAGCTGAACGACCTGGCCGGGCTCGCCAAGGCGGCCGGGGCCGTGTCGCTCACCGCGGAGAGCGCGGCGGCCGGGACCCAGGTGGCGATCTGGCGGCTCGCGGACGGGGTGCGGGTCGAGGCGACGGACCCGTCCGCGGAGAAGCTCGCCGACTACCTCCAGCGGGCGGCGGGACAGATGCCGGAGCCGCCCGCCTCCCTGGGGCTCGACCCCGGCGAGGTCTCGGGGCCGGTGGGCACACGGCTCGGCCCGGTGACCGTGCGCACCGGGGCGCGCAGCGTGTCGGTGGTTCCGGACGCGGCGGCCGTCGCCATGGGGGTGCGCGTGGTGGACGCCGACGGGCAGCCGCTGACCACGGCGGTCAACGGGAGCCGGATCTACTTCGAGGTGCCGGCGGGCACCCCCGACGGGACGGCCTCGGTCACCGTCCAGGGGGCGACCAGGGTGCCGGTCGGCCGGGTCTTCACCAGCGGCGTTCCCGCCCAGGCGCAGATCGTGGCCGGCTCCAGCGAGTCCGCGGCGGCCGCCACGGCACGGGCGGCCTGGCAGCCGTCCCCGCCGCCCGAGGCCGGGACGGCTCCGGCCTCGGACCCGGGCACCGGCTCGGCGGCGGTCGCACTGGGCGCGCAGTCCGCGTCGCTGCCCACCACCTCCCCGGAGGAGGAGCGGCTGGCGACCAGCGGCAGCTCGGCCGCCACGCCCGTCATCGCCTCCCTGGCGGTGGGCCTGGTCGTGCTGGGCGGCCTGGTCGTCCTGCTGCTGCGCAAGCGCCCGCTCGACGAGGAGCAGTAGGAGGGGCAGTGGGCGGGGCGGCAGGGAGAGGAAGAGGAGGGCCGGCCCGGAGCACCGGGCCGGTTCCGCCATCGGATCCGGGGTAGAGGCAGGAAATGGTTGATCAAGAACTGACCTGGACCGGCGCCTTCGCGCGATGGGACCGCCGGCTCTTCGACGCCGTGGCCCGCAGGCACTGGCCCGGCGCCGATCGAGTGCTGCCGCGCCTGGGGCGCGCCGCGAACCACGGGGTGCTGTGGGGCGGGGCCGCCGCGGCCATCGCCGTCTTCGGGTCGGCCGGCGCGCGCAAGGCGGCCCTGCGCGGGGCGGCCTCCCTGGCGCTGGCCTCCTCGACGATCAACACCGTCGGCAAGTGGTCCGTACGCCGCCCCCGGCCGCTGCTGGAGGGAGTGCCCGCGGTGCGGCAGCTGGCCGTGCAGCCGCAGACCACCTCCTTCCCGTCCGGGCACTCGGCGTCCGCCTTCGCCTTCACCGCCGGGCTGGCTCTGGAGGCCCCCGCGCTGGGCGCCGTGCTCGCCCCGGTCGCCGCGTCGGTGGCGTTCTCCCGCGTCTACACCGGGGTGCACTACCCCTCCGACGTGGTCGCGGGCGCGGCGCTGGGCGTCGCCGCCGCGTTCGTCGTACGCCGGCTCGCGCGGGACGTGCAGGAGGCCCGGGCCGTGCCGGGCGACGAGCCGAAGGCCATCGGGGTCCCCGCGCTGCCCGACGGGGCCGGGCTGACGGTGGTGGTCAACACCGGGTCGGGCACGGCCGCGGCCGTACGCGACGTACTGCGCGCCCGGCTCCCCAAGGCCGAGGTGGTCGAGTGCGAGGGAGCGCAGCTGCTTCCCGCACTGGCGGAGGCGGCCTCGCGCGCCACCGTCCTCGGGGTGTGCGGCGGCGACGGCACCGTCAACGCGGCCGCCACGGCCGCCCTGCGGGCCGGAGTACCCCTGGCCGTGTTCCCCGGCGGCACCCTCAACCACTTCGCGCTCGACCTCGGCCTCATCGGACCCGAGAGCACCTGCGAGGCCCTGGAGCACGGGGAGGCCGTCCACGTGGGCGTGGGCCGCTTCTCCCCGGGCCCCGGCCCGGACGGCGAGCCCGGCTACTTCCTGAACAACTTCAGCATCGGCGCCTACCCGGAGCTGCTGCGCCACCGGCTGCGCTGGGGCCCGCGCATCGGCGGCGGCCCGGCCGCGCTGCTGGCGGCCTGGAAGGTCCTGCGCGCCGAGCGGCCCGTGCGGCTGCGCCTGGCCGGGCGGCCCCGGAGCGTCTGGCTGCTCTTCGCCGGCAACGGCACCTACCACGGCACCGGCCCCACCCCCGGCCGCCGCGACAGTGTCGGCGAGGGCCTGCTCGACCTGCGGGTGGTCTACGGCGGCGGGCGCCCCGGCCCCCGACTCCTCGCCGCCGCCTTCGCCGGCCCGCTGAGCCGCTCCCCGGTCCACGCGGCCACCCACCTGCGCAGCCTGCGTGTCGGCGCCGTCCCGAAGGGCACCGCGCTCGCCTACGACGGCGAATACGCCAAGGCGCCGGGCGAACTGGTCCTCGACACCCTCCCAGGAGCCCTCACGGTCTACCGCCCCCTCTGACCCGGGACGCCCCCCGGACCCGGGTGGTCCGTGGGGCGCGGGGTCGGCCGACGGGATCCGTCGCTCAGACGGCCTCCCGGCGCCCTGCCGCCTTCCGCGTCCTGACCCCGCCGGCGACGAGTGCCAGCCCCACGGCGACGATGCCGAGGTGGGCGACGGGCGGAAGGTCGACGACCTTGTGGAGCCAGCCCCACTCCGCGCCGAAGAAGGTCTGCGAGACGAAGCCGATGAGCCCCTGGGCTCCTATGACGTAGCCGATGCTCTCGACGGTGTATCCGATGGTTGTTCGCACGGATCAACCTTCCCGCGGCGGTGCCGCGAGATCGTCCTCCACAGGGCCGAGAACGCGGTAGGCCGGATGCAGTCGCCGCGGCGGGCACCGCCCGGCCCGGACCCGTCCGGCGCCCTCCGGTTACGGCCTCGACTCCGATCTCGGGGCTGCCGGGGGACTGGCCGGACCGCGAACGGCGTCCACCAGGGCCTGTCCGCGGTCGTCGACCAACTTCGTGAACAGCTGCTGGGAGTAGCCGAAGACGATGGCCCACCCGATGATCTGAGCCGAGGAGTCGAGGGCGCTGAGGCCCGGGACGAAGCCGCCACGCATCAGGAGGAGTCCGAGCGGGGCGGTCAGCGCCCCCGTGGGAAGCTTCAGCAGCGCGAGGACGACAGGCACGTTGTAGGGCAGCGCGGTACCCCTGATCCGTTTCAGAGCAGCTGCAGACGCAATGGCGGCGGCCACGGCGCCGACGATCTCGACGACCAGGTAGTCCTGGGGGCGTGTGGTGTTCCTGATTTCAGTGATGGTCGGCTGGCCCGTGACGTCGATACTGTTCGTCGGGCACACCACTTTGAACGTCGGCGGGGTCTCCGGGGTGAAGCACAGAGGGACCATGTCTTCCCATCTGATCGCGGCGAGCGCGACTCCGACCGCGGCGACGAACAGGCCCACCGTCACCAGCGCAACGATCCGTACGAAACTGCGGACGCGGAGCGTCTCCTTCTGGAGTAGGCGCCGGGCCAGGCTGACGGTCTCGGCGAGGAAGGCGCGCTCGCTGGCGTTGATCACACGTGACGCCGATTGGTGGAGTTCCTGGGCGAGCTGCACGACCCGGATCCGCCGTGGGTCGCTGTTGTCGAAGTGCTCTTCCGCCAGGGCCACCATCTGAGGCAGGAATGCCTTGATGTCATCGCTCGGAGCCATCCAGACCAGCAGGTTCAGGGCGGCATCGACATGGGACTGGGCGACCCCCAGGTGCGCCGCCCGGCGCATCATGGGATGCGCTTTGTGCGCCAGCGCCTTCTTGGCCTCGTTCAGTTCCGAGCGGGCCTGGCTTGCGTAGTCTGCAGTTAGCCTGTTCTGTGCGGGGTCATCCTGAGCGCACCTCTCTGCTGCCTCGAGGATGGGATCGAGTTCAGCGATCCGCGCCAGCAGGCTTTCCTTCTGCTCCCACGGGCCCAATTCTCCACGAGATGCCCAGAATGGGATGTAGCTGCCCAGGCGTTTGGGTGCCGTGCCCGGCTGCTTCCGTTGCCCTGGTTCCTTTTCGTGCACCAATTGCCGACTCCGCTCTCCGTCGCGTCGGGCCCGAAGAATCGGCTCCAGCGCGACGGGTCCTGATGGCGGCTGACCCAGTCAGATCATGATGTTCACCGCAGAAACGATCGCCCACCCCCGATCGAGCGGCCACCGCCGGCAGCGCCTTCGGCGACGCGGCACGGCAGGGACCTTCTCCCCCGGTCGCACCCCAGCTCAGGGGGCCCGGGCCATACGCGTTTCCCCCGGGGTATGGACGCCTGGCAGTATGGGGTGTATCTGCCCACCATCGATCTGCCGGACGGTTTCTCTTGGCTGAGTTCATCTACACCATGCGCAAGACGCGCAAGGCACACGGCGACAAGGTGATCCTTGACGACGTCTTCCTGAACTTCCTGCCCGGCGCGAAGATCGGTGTGGTGGGTCCGAACGGTGCCGGTAAGTCCACCGTTCTGAAGATCATGGCGGGCATCGAGCAGCCCTCCAACGGCGACGCCTTCCTCTCGCCCGGCTACTCCGTCGGCATCCTGATGCAGGAGCCGAAGCTCGACGAGTCCAAGACGGTCCTGGAGAACGTCGAGGACGGCGTCGGCCCGATCAAGCAGAAGCTCAACCGGTTCAACGCGATCGCCGAGGAAATGGCGACGAACTACACCGACGAGCTCATGGAGGAGATGGGCAAGCTCCAGGACGACCTGGACCACGCCAACGCGTGGGACCTCGACGCCCAGCTGGAGCAGGCCATGGACGCCCTGGGCTGCCCGCCCGGCGACTGGCCCGTCACCAACCTCTCCGGTGGTGAGAAGCGCCGCGTGGCCCTCTGCAAGCTGCTGCTGGAGGCCCCCGACCTGCTGCTCCTCGACGAGCCCACCAACCACCTCGACGCCGAGTCCGTGAACTGGCTGGAGCAGCACCTGGCCCAGTACAAGGGCGCCGTCGTGGCCGTCACCCACGACCGCTACTTCCTCGACAACGTCGCCGAGTGGATCCTCGAGCTCGACCGCGGCCGCGCGCACCCCTACGAGGGCAACTACTCCACCTACCTGGAGAAGAAGGCCGAGCGCCTCAAGGTCGAGGGCAAGAAGGACGAGAAGCGCGCCAAGCGCCTCAAGGAAGAGCTGGAGTGGGTCCGCTCCAACGCCAAGGGCCGCCAGGCCAAGTCCAAGGCCCGCCTCGCCCGCTACGAGGAGATGGCGGCCGAGGCCGACAAGATGCGCAAGCTGGACTTCGAGGAGATCCAGATCCCGCCGGGCCCGCGTCTGGGCTCGATCGTGGTCGAGGTCAACAACCTCTCCAAGGCGTTCGGTGACAAGGTCCTCATCGACGACCTGTCCTTCACGCTGCCGCGCAACGGCATCGTCGGCATCATCGGTCCGAACGGCGCCGGCAAGACCACGCTCTTCAAGATGATCCAGGGCCTGGAGAAGCCGGACTCCGGCGAGATCAAGGTCGGCGAGACCGTCAAGATCTCGTACGTCGACCAGGGCCGCGCCAACATCGACCCCAAGAAGACCCTCTGGGCGGTCGTGTCGGACGAGCTGGACTACATCAACGTCGGCAACGTCGAGATGCCCTCCCGCGCGTACGTCAGCGCCTTCGGCTTCAAGGGTCCCGACCAGCAGAAGCCGGCCGGCGTGCTCTCCGGTGGTGAGCGCAACCGCCTGAACCTCGCGCTGACCCTCAAGCAGGGCGGCAACCTGCTGCTCCTCGACGAGCCCACCAACGACCTCGACGTCGAGACCCTCGGCTCGCTCGAGAACGCGCTGCTGGAGTTCCCCGGTGCGGCCGTGGTCGTCTCCCACGACCGCTGGTTTCTGGACCGGGTGGCCACGCACATCCTCGCCTACGAGGGTGACTCGAAGTGGTTCTGGTTCGAGGGCAACTTCGAGTCCTACGAGAAGAACAAGATCGAGCGGCTCGGCCCGGACGCCACCCGTCCGCACCGTGCCACCTACAAGAAGCTCACCCGAGGCTGAGGGGAGCGCTGAGGTCACGGCCATGGCCAGACACCAATACCGTTGCCCCCTGCGTTGGGCTGACATGGATGCCTTCGGGCACGTCAACAACGTCGTCTTCCTCCGCTATCTGGAGGAGGCGCGGATCGACTTCATGTTCCGCCTCGCGCCGGGGGAGGGCAGTGAGTCCTTCACGGGCGGATCCGTCGTGGCCCGCCACGAGATCGACTACAAGCTGCCCCTCGTGCACCGTCACGAGCCGGTCCTCATCGAGTCCTGGGTGACCCGGATAGGTGCCGCTTCCCTGACCATCCGCTACGAGGTCAAGGACGAGGCGACCGAGGACCGGCCGGAGACCGTCTACGTGCGTGCGGAGACCGTGGTCGTGCCCTACAACCTCGCCGCGGGCCGGCCGCGCCGCATCACGGCCGAGGAGAGGCACTTCCTGGAGGAGTACCTCGACGAGCCGCGTTCCGAGGCCGTCGCGGCATGATCGAGCAGCTGCGCTTCGCCGATTCCGGGGAGGCGGCGGACCTCGCCGCCTTCCTGGGCCGGCTGGTGCACTACGACCGGGCCGCCGCCGTCCGCCTGCAGGCCGGCGGCGGCGCGCTCGGCGTGTTCGGACGGCCGCCCTCCTTCGAGGTCCTGGCCATCCGCACCGTGCGGCTCGCCGTCCCCGTGGCGACGCCGCTGGACGTGACCGTGTCCGCCGGAGAGCTCCTGGAATCCGTGGACGAGGCCTCGGCCGAGGCCACCGTGCCCGGGCCGGTCACCGGACCGCCCTGGACCGGGGTGCTCCCGCCCCGCGGCGGCTGGCGGCAGGTGCCGGGGCTGCCCGGACCCGAGGCGATCGCGGCGGCCGTCGCGGCCGCCGTCGCCGAGTTCCGGGCCCGTGACGAGGCCCTGCCCGCACAGCACCGGACCCGGTCCGAGCGCGACCGCATCGGCCGCGAGATCTGGTCCCGCACCCTGGGCGACACCGAACTCCCGCTGCGCGTGGCGCACGCCGCCCAGTCCCTGGGCTTCCTGCGGCCGGTACGGGCCGCCGTGCCCGCCTCCGCGTCCGCCGCCGCCCCTGAGCCCGCGGCGCTGCTCGCCTCCGGGAGCTGGCTGCGGCTGCGCACCCCGTACGGCTCCGTCGCCACCCGCCGCCCCGGCGCGACCGGAGGCCTCGGCGCCTTCCAGGTCCGCCCGGTCTGACCCGCGGACCGCGAGGCCCGAAGCCCGCGGTCCACTGTCCTGCCGTGCCCTGCGGTGCTTCCTAGCCCGCCGTGTTGATCATGGACGCGGCGGCGTACGTGAGGTACTTCCACAGCTGCGCCTCGTGCTCCGGCGCCAGGCCCATCTCGTCCAGCGCCACCCGCATGTGCTTCAGCCAGGCGTCGTGGGCCGCCGAGTCCACCTGGAACGGCGCGTGCCGCATCCGCAGGCGCGGGTGGCCGCGGTGCTGGCTGTACGTGGTCGGACCGCCCCAGTACTGCATCAGGAACAGCGCGAACCGCTCCTCGGCCGGACCGAGATCCTCCTCCGGGTACATCGGGCGCAGCAGCGGGTCCTCCGCGACCCCTTGGTAGAAGCGCCGCACCAGGCGACGGAAGGTGTCCTCGCCGCCCACCTGCTCGTAGAAGGTCTGCTCCTGAAGGCCGCCCCGCGGAATCTCATTCACCCGACCATCGTCTCAGACGCCCGGTACCGCCCGGGGGCGCCTTCTCGCTCGCACGTCCGGGCCGGGCGCAGGACAGTGGAGGCATGGGTGCACACACCGCACACACCGCACGCACCGAGCCGCGGGATCTGCGGGAGACCGCGCACGCCGCCCAGGTGCGGGAGCTGACAGCGGCCGGCGTACTGGACGACCCGCGGTGGCGGGCGGCGTTCGCGGCCGTCCCCCGGCACGTCTTCGTCCCGTACTTCTGGACCGAGCGCGGCGCCGGCCAGGAACGGCTCTGGGCCGAGGACCCCGACCCGCAGCTACGGGCCCGCTGGCTGCGCGGCGTGTACGTCGACGCCCCTCTGGCGACCCGGCTGCGCGACGGCCGGCTGGTCTCCTCCAGCAGCCAGCCGTCCCTGATGGCGAAGATGCTGGCCGCCCTCGACGTGCGCGACGGCGACGACGTGCTGGAGATCGGCGCGGGCACCGGCTACAACGCGGCCCTGCTCTGCCACCGCCTCGGCGACGAGCACGTCACCACCGTGGACCTGGACGAGGAGATCACCGAGTCCGCGCGGGCCCACCTGGCCCAGCTCGGCCGCCACCCCACCGTGGTCACCGGCGACGGCGCCCGAGGCTGCCCCGCCCGGGCCCCCTTCGACCGGATCCTGGTGACCTGCACGCTTCCGCTGGTCCCGCACGCCTGGCTCGGCCAGTGCCGGCCGGGGGCGCGCATCCTGGCCCCGCTGTCGACCGGGCTGATCGCGCTCACCGTCCGGGACGCCGATTTCGCGGAGGGCCGCTTCCTGCACACCGCGGCCTACTTCGTCCCGCTGCGCGGGGCCACGGCCGTACCCCCGCCCGACCGGATGGCGATGGTGCGCGGGCTCCCGTACGAGCTGGTGGAGAACGAGCGCTTCCAGTTCATGCTGGTGCTGACCGCCGGGGTGCTGACCCCCCGAGAGGCCCTGGATTTGTGGCGCAGCGAGGGCCGCCCGGCCCGCGAACGCTTCGGGGTCTCGGTCGGCCCGGAGGGCCAGTGGTCGTGGCTGGACGATCCCCAGGGGCCCTACGTATGGCCCCTGGGGGAGGCGTGATCAGCCTCGCCGGATGGTGATGGTGGTCCAGGCGCCCACGTGGACGCGGTCGCCGTCGGCGAGCGGGACCGGGACGTAGGGCTGGATCGGGTCCTCGCCGCCGTTGATGGTGGTGCCGTTGGTGGAGTTCTGGTCGACCACGGCCCAGCTCATGTCGGGCTGCTGCACCAGCACCGCGTGCTGGTGGGAGACGCCCGGGTCCTCCGGGGGCACCGACAGGTCGATGTCGGGGGACTCGCCCGTGGAGGCGCGGCGGCGGCCGATGGTGATCTGTCCGCCGGCCAGCGGGAGGTGCTGCTCCGGGGAGTACGCGGGCAGGTTGAGCCCGGTCGCCTCGGGCCCGCTGCGCTGCATCATCGCCATGAAGTACGAGCGGTCCGGGCCGATCGTCGCGCTCCAGGACCCGCCCTGGGGCGGGAGGGGCTGGTACGGCGGCGTCTGGGGCTGCTGCCGGTACTCCTGCTGGTACTCCCGCTGGTGCTGCGGCGGGGGCTGCTGCTGGTACTGGGGCTGCGGGGCCTGCTGGTACGCCTGCGGCGGCTCGTGCGAGGGCGGCGACAGCAGCCAGTCGTCCTCGCGCTGCAGCGGCTCGGCGGGGCGGTTGACCCGGGACGGCCGCGAACCCTGGTACTCGAAGTGGTCCTGCGCGTAGGTCCCCGGCGCGGGCACCGGCGGCGGGGGCGGGGGAGCGCTGCCGGGACGCGGCCCGGCGGGGGCGCCCGAGCCGGGCGCCGACGGAGCCGGGTCCGGGGCCGGCGGCGCGTACGAGGTCGCCGAGCGGGTCAGGTAGTTGTACCGGCACTCCTCGCAGAACGGGGCCATGGCCTCGCGCGGGGTACGGCACTGCGGGCAGAGCTCTGCCTGGGCGGTCGGTTCACCGGCGGTCGGGGGGAAGCCGTAGCCGTAGGAAGGCGCCGCGGGGGGCCCCTCCGGGGCACCCATGCGGTGGCCGCAGACCTCGCACCAGTCGTCGGAGGCGGACTGGTGCCCGTTCGGGCAGGTCGGCATGGCGGCTCTTCCCCCTTCTTCTCCCTGCGTCATCGCGGGAGGCTCTCAGAACTTCTTCACTCGGACGGTCTGCGTCGAACGTGTTTCGAGAGTCATCTCGTCGGCGTCTGCAACCTTCGCTTTCAGCCGCACAGTACCTGCCACCGCGTCCACCACATCCACCACCTTCGACAGGAGTCGTGCTGTGTCGGCGTTCCCGGAGACGCTCGCCAGTTGTACGGCCCGTCCGAGTTTGGCCGTAGCACCATCGACATCGCCCATTTTGCGGGCTTCGAGGCCCTGTTGGATAGCCTGCGCCAGCTCTGCCTGCCCGGTGTAGTGGGCGACCTGCGGGTTGATGGCGGTGGACGCGGCCACGTCGTTCGTCCACACGGCGCGCACCAGGCCCTGGGCCAGGACGGCCTCGGGCTCGCCGCCCGTCGCGGGTCGTACCAGCGTGGCGCGGGAGGCCAGCATCTCCTGGCCGACGGCCGCACCGGGGACGCGCACGCACACGTGGTACTCGCGGGACTCGTCGCCCCACGATCCGGTCGGATAGTCGCCCGCGCGCGGGCCCGAGTCGGCACGGCGGGCGGTCAGGTCCTGGACGGTCGGCGCGACCTGCTTGACGTACTGGATCTCCACGCCGACCGGGGTCCACAGCCGCAGCGAGACGTCCGCGACCTCCTTGCCCATGACGTTCTCCATCATGCGCGTGAAGTCCTCGGTGAGGTGCGCCGGATCGGCCACGATGTCGGCGGAGCCGAGCAGGGCGCTCGCGATGCCGGTGACCTCCTTCACCTCCCAGTCGGTGCCCACACCGCGGGCGTCGCAGGTGAAGCGGCCCGCGCAGGCGTCGAGGGTGGCGCGCAGGACGGCCGGATCCTCGTGCTCGTTGCGTCCGTCGGTGAGCAGGATGCCGTGGCGGATGGCGGCCGTGGAGCCGCGCAGCAGGCCGTCGGCCAGGCGCAGCCAGGTGCCGATGGCGGTGCCGCCGCCGGCGGCGAGGCCGCGCAGGGCCTCCTTGGCCTGCGCGCGGGTGGCGGGGTCGGCGACGGCGAGGCGGCCCTGGCCGGGATAGACCTCCTTGGCCACGTGCGTGCCGGCGATCACCGCGAAGGCGGTGCCGTCGCGCAGGGTGTCGACGGCCGCGGCCGTGGCCTCGCGGGCGCCGCGCATCTTCTCGGCCGGGTACTCCATGGAACCGGAGCAGTCGACCATGATCACGACTGCTGCCGTGCCGTCGGCGGGCTTCCCGCGGGTGACGCTGCCGCCGCCGGTGGCGGTGACGGTGATGATGGCGTGGACGTCCCGCCCGCCTTCGGGAAGGAACTCGTTCTGGTACACGTCCACGCTGAAGCGCGGTGCGCTCGGCTTGGCGAAATTCGCCATCGGCTGGACTCCTAGAGGGCTCGGGCAGGCGGGTCAGACCTGCGGGCGCGCTTCCACTTCCGGTTCCGGTGCTGCTGCCGGGCCGGTCCCCGGGGCTGCTCCCGGTTCCCCGCCGGGCTGCGTGGCGAACGGCACGACGGCCACGGTGATGTTGTCGTGGCCGCCGCCGTCGAGGGCGTGCCCCACGAGCACCTGCGCGCTGTGCAGCGGGCGGACCGCGGCGTCGGCCGGCAGCACCTGGGCCATCTCCCGCGCGGACTCCGCGTAGTTCCACAGGCCGTCGGTGCAGACCACCACCACGCCGGGGTGGTCCGGCTTGAAGATCGCGGTGTGCGGTTCGAGTTCGTAGGCGTCGGCGCCCAGCCAGCCGGTGATGGCGTGCGCGCGGACGTCCGCGTAGGCCTCGGCCTCGCCCATCAGGCCTGCGGCGACCATCTGGGCGGCCCACGAGTCGTCCTCGGTGAGGCGGCGGGGCAGCGCGGCGCGGTCGTCGGGCACCCAGTAGGCGCGGCTGTCGCCGACCCAGCCGATGGTCAGCAGGCCGCCGCTGACGACGGCGCCGACCAGGGTGCAGGCGGGCGCGTTCTGCGCGCCGGGGACCTCCGGGGCCAGGGCGTTGACCGCGGCGGCGGCGGCCAGGATCGCCTCGTGCATGGCCTCCTGGGGGTGCGCGCCGCGGGGCAGGGCCTCCAGCAGGGCTTCGTTCGCGGCGCCGGCCGCGGCGGCGGACGCCTCGTCGGGGCGGCTCGCGGAGGAGACCCCGTCGCACACGATGGCCACGGTGGCGGCCGAACCGTCGGGCAGGGCGGTGGCCGACACGGCGAACGAGTCCTCGTTGCGGTGGTGGCGCAGGCCCCGGTCGCTGACGGCCGCGACGCTGCCCAGCTCCTCCTCGACGTGGTCGCGCTCCCGGGGCTGCGCGTGCCCGCAGTGCTCGCAGTAGCCGTCGGTGTCGACGTGCCCGGCCCGGCAGGCCACGCAGGTCTTCCCGCCGGGCGCGGCGCCGGACGGGGCGCCGGACGGGGGCGCGCTGTCGTACGCGTTCTCGTACGGGTTCTCCGCGCCCCAGGGCGCTCCCTCGTCGGGCGTGCCGGGGTCGCCGCCGGGGCGGTCGTGGCGGGTCTCGGGGCCGTCCGCGGGGTCCTGCGGGCCCGGGCGGGCGGAGTCGGCCGCGCCCCACGGGGTGCCCTCGGGGGGCGTGTTCGTGCCGTACGGGTCCTCGTGGCCCGGGCCCGGGTACGAGGCTCCGGCCGGGTTCTGCCGAGGCTCCGGTTCCGGCTCCGGCTGATGCTGTGCCGGGGCGGCCCAGTCGGCCGGGTCGCCCACCAGGGTCGGTGCGGCCGCGGCCACGCTGCCCCAGCCGGGGGCGGGTTCGCCGGCGCCGGGGGAGCCGTGCGGGCCGGCCGGAGCCGGGATCCCGTAGCCGCCCGCGGGGGCGGCCTGGGCGGGCGCGGTGACGGGGGCCGGGGGCGCGGGGGCGGCCGGCGCCGGTGGCGCCGGTGGGATGGGGACGGTCGGGTGGTCCGTGGACGCGGCCGCGGGAGAAGGGGTCAGGGCATAGCCGCAGAGACCGCAGAAACGGTCACCCTCTTCGAGGGGTTCCGCGCAGCTGGGGCAGCCCGACAGCCGATGCATCGACATCAATCACACCCACGTCCGGGGACGGAAACGGTTGGCCCGTTCCACCAGTTCGATCCTCTCCTCGCCACGCCGTGCCAGCCGTGCGAGGACGCGGTACGAGCGCTCCAGTCCGAAGCGCAGGCCCCGCTCGTCCAGTTGACTGCCGAGCAGCGAGGTCCGGCCGGGGTCGGCACCCCGGCCACCCGACAGTACCCAGTCCAGGGCCGAGCCCAGAACCTCCGTCGCCAGCAACTCCTGCCGTTCCGGGTCCAGCCCGAACCTCCGCAGGGCCTCCACCTGGTCGGCGGCGGCCGAAAGATCCGCCAGCAGCGGCTCGTCCGGTGACCGGTCGCGCAGACGTGCGCGTACGGCCGCCACCCGCGCGGCGGTGTAGTGGATGGACGCCTCCGGTACGGATTCCAGCGTGCGGACGGCTCCGTCCCGGTCGCCGGCGGCCAGCTGGACCCGGGCGAGCCCGAACGCCGCGCTGACGAATCCCGGGTCGGTGATCCAGACCAGGCGGTAGTACTCGGCGGCGTTGTCCAGCTGACCCAGCACCTCCGCGCACAGCCCGAGGGCCAGCTTCGGCGCGGGCTCACCCGGGAAGGCGTCGTAGATCGCGTCGAAGGACAGCGCCGCTATCTCGTCGTCACCGGTGGCCAGTGAGGCGATGCCGCGGGCCCACACGACCCGCCAGTCGTCGGGATGGCGGGCCTCCAGCTCGGCCAGCGCGTCCCCGGCCGCCGACAGTTCGCCGAGCTCCAGCCGGGCGCGCAGCTCCCGCAGCCGCAGCTCGGCGGAGTCGGCGGGTGCCGAGGCCAGTGCGCCCAGCAGATCGCCGGGTGCGGAGGCCAGCAGACCGGTCAGGAAACCGGCGTTGGGGTCGGAGGCGTCCACCAGCGGCACGGGCAGCGCCAGTGCGCTGTCGCGGGCGTCGAGGGTCGTGGCGGGGTGCGCGGCCCCGGCCGGCGGCGGGACCACGGCGGCGGGCGCGGGTCCCGTCGCGGTCGCGGGAGCCTGCCGCGCCCGGGGCACGGCCGCCCCGGCCACGTGCGTGGCGGTGGTCCCGAGCCCGCCCCTGCCGGGGGCTGCGCCGGGCAGGCCGCCTCCGCCGAAGGGCGGGGTTGCGGCGCCGGACGCGGCGGGTCCCGCCGAAGTCGGTCCGCCGCCGGGCGCGGGATGCCGCGTACCCGGCGTGCCGGCGCCGAGCCGGGTCGGATGCGCCGGCGCGGACGCGCCGCCGGGCGTGGCGTGCCTCGGCCCCGGCGTGCCGGTCAGGCCGGCGCCCGCGGGCCCCGGCGTGCCGGCCGGCGGGGTGCCTCCGGCGAAGGCGGGCGGGTATCCGGCGGCGGATCCCGCCGAGGCGGCCGTGGCCGGCGCCGAGGTCCCGGGTCTGCCCGGTGCCGAAGCCGTCGGCAGGGCGGCCGGGCCGCGGCCCAAGCGGCTTCGCAGGCCGCCCCGGCGGGGCGCGACCGGGCGGTCACCCAGGCGGGAGACGACCGTGTCCGCGGTGTCCGTGCCGGTGAACAGCCGGGTGTCCGGCACCCGCAGTTCCGGGCCGAAGAGGGTGGACAGCTGCGGGCGCGGCCTGCCCGTCTGCAGCGCGACCACCTCCCGCAGCACACCGGTCAGCTGGTCGGCCATCTCCTGCGCGGAGGCGAACCGCCGCCCCGGGTCCGGGTCGGTCGCCCGGACGAGCAGCCGGTAGAAGGACTCGTACCGCCGGAACACCTCGATGTGCTCCGGGTCCGGCAGCGAATCCGCGAACACATTGGTGTAGCCCTGGAAGTCGAAGGTCAGGACGGCCAGCGTGCGCGCCACCGTGTACAGGTCGGAGGCGACCGACGGCCCCAGCTCGGCGACCTCCGGGGCCTGGTAGCCCACCGTGCCGTAGATGGCCGACTCCTCGTCGTCCATCCGCCGCACCGCGCCCATGTCGATCAGCTTCAGCTGGTCCTGCTGCTGGATCGCGTTGTCGACCTTGAAGTCGCAGTACAGCAGGTTCCGGCTGTGCAGGTGGCCCAGCGCCTCCAGCGCCTCGATGCCGTACGCGCACGCCTGTTCCACCGGCAGCGGGTCGCGCCGGCCGTCCGGCCGGCGCCGCTCGTTCGCGATCTCCTTCAGCGACTTGCCGCCGACGTACTCCATGACGATGTACCCGTCCAGCGAACCGGTCCGCTGGTCCAGGTGCTCCACGAAGTTGTAGATCCGCACGATGTTGGAGTGCTCGATCTCCGCGAGGAAGCGCCGCTCCGAGATCGCGGCCTCCATCGCGTCCTGGTCACCGGTGTCGAGGAGGCCCTTGAGGACCACCCACCGGTCCGCGACCGCCCGGTCCACCGCCAGGTACACCCAGCCGAGGCCGCCGTGCGCGAGGCAGCCCGCCACCTCGTACTGGCCGCGCACCACTTCACCGGCGCGCAGCTTGGGCACGAAGGAGTACGGGTGCCCGCACTTGGTGCAGAAGCCCTCCGTCCGGCCAGGCCGGTCCCCGCGGGCCCGGCCCACCGGGGCGCCGCAGTCCGAGCGCGAGCAGAACCGCTTGCGCTCGGGCACCTCCGGGTTCTCCAGGACCGCCGTCGAGGGATCGGGGCGCGGTACCTCCGGAACGCTGACCAGGCCGGCACCCAGCCGGCTGCGCCCCGAGGAGGGGGCGGCCGAGCCCGAACTGCGCACCGAGACCGAGCGGGTGGACGCCTGCCCGGTCAGGGACCGCGACAGCCGCCCCGACACCGAGCGGCGGGAGGAGGAGGACCGGGAGGAGCGGGCCGAGGCCGAGGAGCGCGCCGAACCGTGGGAGCCCTGTGACCCCTGGGATCCCCGGGACCCACCGGAGCCCAGGGAGCCGCGGGCCGCGCTCGTCATCCCCGTCGGCGGCGACACCAGCTCCTCCGCGCCCGCCGCGACCGAGCCGACCGGGGCCAGGCCGCAGGTGTCGCAGTACAGCTCGCCGCCGCCCATGTCCTCGTACGTCCCCGGGCAGCCGGGGCGAACGCACGCTGCTCCGCTCAGGCTCATGCGTCCTCCGTCCCCGGCCCGTCGGGCCGCTCTTCCCGGTGCTGCTCTGGCTGTTGTTCGGGCCGGTGCTGCGGCACCAGCGACTCCGCCGCCGCCTGCTGGTAGCGCAGGACGGCCTGTTCGGCGGCCCGCAGGTCGCAGGGCGCGCTCCACAGCATCCGCCGGGCCGTGTCGTACCTCTCGATGAGCAGGGGGTCCTCCGCCAGGCCGTGGCGGGCCACCTTCGCCCTGTAGGCGTCGAGACGCCCGCGCAGCTCGGCCCGTACGGCCAGCGGTGCCGTCACCGCAGTCAACGATTCGCGGGCCCTGCGCAGTTCCTCCTCGGCCCGCTCCTCCAGGGATTCCAGCAGCGGGGAGAGCCGGTGCCAGCGCGCGTGGCGCCGGTGGTCGGCCGCCGTCGCGAGCTGCTCCTGGAGCACCGTCGGCGGGCCGCTGACCACGGGCACCTCGGACGCGGCGATCTTCGCCAGCACCTCTCCGCGCGCCGTCCGCGCCTCCGCCAGGGTCCGGTCGGCCCGCGAGAGCACGTCGCGCAGGCTGATCAGCCGCTGCTCGGCGTCCTGCCGTACGGCCAGCACCGCCTCGACCTCGCGGCGTACGTCCTCCAGGGCGAGCGCGGCCCGGTCGTAGCGACCGGTGTCGGGGCGGCCGCCGCCGGGCGCGGAACTCCCGGCTGCGGGCCGCCAGAAGGCCAGCGGATCCGCGATCACCTGGGCGCGCAGGTCCGTGAGCTCGGCGGTGATGTACTCCAGGTCGTCGCCCGAGGGGTGTTCGCCCGGGCGCACGCCCACGGAGTGGGCCAGTGAACGGGTGCGGTGCAGTTCGGCGGCGAGCAGGTCGATCCGGGCGGGCAGCGCCGACCAGACGGCGTCTGCCGCGACCACCACGTCGAGCGAACGCGCGTAGAGGTCGTTCATCCGGGTCACGAGCTCCGCGAGGGAGAGCCGCTCCGCCAGTGCGGCGCCCTCGGTGGCGGCCCCGGCGATCAGGACCCCGGGCCCGCGCAGCCGCTCGGTCAGTTCGATCAGGTCGTCGCGGCCCGGCCAGCGGCGCCGCTCACGGATCTCCCGGGCGGCGGTCAGCGCCCCGCTGTAGGCGTCGAAGTACGTCCACAGCCGGGTGATGTCCGCGTCGGCGCCCGCCCACCGCTCCTTGGTGAGACCGGTCAGCGCGGCGCCCTCCAGCAGCCGGCGCCCGGCGTGGTCCTGGAGGGCGAGCAGCGAGGTCTCGACGGCCTCGTGCTCGGCGCCCAGCCTCGTCAGGGCGCGGTCGACGCCGTCCCGGTCCATCACTGCAGACCCCGCCTCCACCGACTGTGCCTCCGCTTCCGCTGCCGCCTCCGTGTGCGCTTCCCCGTTCCCCTCCGTGTCCGACCTCGTGCCCGGTCCCGTGCCCGAAATCGCCACCGGCCTCAGCCGTCCCGGTACTTGGGCGCGGGCGGCCCGGTCACGCCGGGCAGCACGGGCTGGAGGTGCTTGAGGTACGCCTTCATCCACGGGCTGTCATTGCCGCCCGCGCGGTAGTTCTCCAGCACCTTGTTGACGCGGCGGACCAGGTCGGGGGCGTCCTTGTTCATCGCGACCCCGTAGAACTCGCGGGTGAAGGGCGAGCCCACCAGCCGCACCGAGGGGTCCTGCGCCGCCTGGCCGGCGGCGAGGGCGTTGTCCGTGATGATGCCGTCGACCTCGGCCAGCTGGAGCCGGACCAGGCAGTCGAGCTGGTTGGCCACGGTGACCGGGGCCGCGCCGTAGGACTGTGCCTTGAGCGCGCTCTCCGCGGTGGAACCGGCCGCGACGCAGATCCGCTTGTCCTTCAGCGAGGCGTCGTACCCGGTGATCGGCGAGCCCTTCGGGGCCAGCACCTGCTGCCCGGCCTCGAAGTAGGCCGTCGAGAAGGCGACGTCCTCCAGCCGCTTGCAGTTGATGGTCATGGTCCGCACGACGATGTCGACGCGGCCCTCCTGGAGGGCGGGGATGCGCTGGCTCGTCGGGATGGCCCGGTAGATGACCGCGTTCTCGTCGCCCAGGATGTCCTTGGCGATGGCCTTGACCAGGTCGATGTCGAAGCCGTCGAGGCGGCCGCCCTCCGCGGTCTGGTTGCGGTACCCCCAGCGGAAGCTGTTCTGGTCCACGCCCGCGACGAGCTTGCCCGCCGCCTTGATCCGCGCGATGGCCGCCCCGTCCACGTCGGACGGGCGCAGGCTGGCCTCGGGGTCCTGGCAGGTGTCCGAGAGGACCCAGGGGGCCGCCGGGGCCGCCGGTGCGGGCCCGCGGGCGGGGACGCCGGGTGTGGTGTCCGGAGTGGCGTGGGCCAGCGGCAGCAGTACGACCGCGGCCGTCATGGCGCAGGCGACCGCCATCGCGCTCACACCGCCCCAGCCGCGCAGCCGGCGCGCGGCCCGCCGGACCCCGGACACCGGGCCCGGGACACGCGTGCGTACCTCGTGCTCCTCGTACTCCTCATGGCCTTCGGCGGCCCGCCTCGCCCGTATCCGCATCGCTCTCACCTGTACTCCGAAAGCCTGCGCCCGATACCGAGCAGGGCCGCTGTCGCGCCGATGACCACCAGTACCGCCGAGCCCGTCACCAGGCCGCCCAGCGCGCCCAGACCGTTCTGGGCGGCGCGGGTGAACTCCCGCTGCTCGTGGGCGACGGCCTGTTCCAGGGAGGCGTCCACCGTGTCGAAGGCGGCGCCGCTGCTCTCCTTGTGCTGCGCGTCCCCGACGACCTGCGGCAGTGCGGCTTCGTAGTCGCCCTTCAAGTCCGCCTCCCGGGCCGCCGTGTGCCGCTGCTTCCACTGTTCGACGCCGTCCACGGCCCGGCTCACGGGCGCCCGGCCGTCATCGTCGTCGGCCAGCCGCAGCGCGGTCGCGAGCCCCGCGTCCAGCTGCTTCATGTTGTTCGTGAAGTCCACGTCGTACTTGTCGGACTTCTTGTCCTCGGCCAGTACGGCGCCCCGCGCGATCAGGGTCAGGTTCTCACTCGCACGGGCCTGGAGGGAGGCGATCCGCGCGTCGTTGAGCACCTTCATCGACTCCTGCCCGTCCGTGCGGGCTTCACTCAGCGAGGAACGCGCCACCGTGTGGCCGACGGACAGCCAGAGCAGCACCACCACGGAGGCGGCGGTCGCGGCCACCAGCCCGTGGTTGAAGACCCGGTTCGTGTGGCGGTAGTTGCGCCGCTGCGCCCACACCAGGGCGGCCACGGCGAGTACGCCGAGGCCCAGCGAACCCAGCGGCCAGGCACGGGCGTCGTCGTCGTCGGTGTGCAGCCGGCGGGTCTCCGCCTCGTACAGCCGCTGGGCGGCGGGCAGCAGCTGGGTGGTCATCTGTTCGTTGGCGTAACGGAGGTATGCGCCGCCCAGCGGCAGGCCCTGCCGGTTGGTGGCCCGGGCCTGCTCGATCAGGCCGGTGTAGCGCGGCAGCTGTTCGCTCAGCAGGGTGATCTGCTCGCGGGACTCCTTGCTGCCGCCGGTGTTGGCGGCGGCGCTCACCAGCAGGCGGGAGGCGTTGGCGATGTCCTTCTCGTAGCGCTGGCGGACCTCGCGCGGCTCCTGCGCGCCGAGGAGGAACCCGCTGGAGGAGGTGGTGTCGGCGTCGGCGAGCGAGCGGTAGATGCTGGCGGCGTCCGCGCTCAGCGGCTGGCTGCGGCCCACGACGTCGTCGGCGGCGGTGGCCCGGGCGGAGATCTCCCACACGCTCACCGTGCCGAACAGCACGATCAGTGCGGCCAGTACCGCGCCGATGATCCGCAGCCGGCCCGGCTCGGTGGTGGCGGCCTCACGCAGCCGCTGCACTCCCTCGGACCAGGCGGTGCGCCGCCCAGGCGGCCCGTCGGGCGGCGACGCCGGTGCGCCGGCGGGCGGCGCGGAGACACCACCCCCGGGCGCGGGCGCGCGTGATGTGATCGCCACCATGACCTCCCCCTCGGTCCTGTCGTCCCCCGGCCGGCGCCGGGAGATCCCCCTGCGCAGCAGCAGTATGGCCGTAGTGCCGGTGGACCACAGCACCCGGTGCTGGATCCGGGGCGATCCGCCCCCGGGGGTGCCTTTCGTCACCCCTTCACCGTCAATACGCGCTTACGGCCGTAACGGTTCCAGACCGGGCGCCTTCCGGGGCGGGTTCAACCGAAATGGGCACGGAGTTTTCCGTGGGCCTCCGCCGCAGCCCCGAGCGCGTCCAGACCGAGCAGCCCGGCGCCCAGCACCGGAGGCGCCGTGACCACCGTGATCCGGGCGCGCGGGGCCCGTTGGGCGAAGCCCGCCGCGATCCGGTCGTCGAGCCCCGGGTGCCGGGCCGCCAGCACCCCGCCGCCCAGCACCACCGGCACCTCCTCGGCCAGCAGGCCCAGGCGGCCCAGCGCCACCACGGCCATGGCGACGACCTCGTCGGCCTGACGGTGCACCAGCGAGAGCGCCACCGGGTCACCGGCGTCGGCCACCTCGAACAGCACCGGGGCCAGTTCGTGCCGCCGGCCGGCCGGCACGTCCCCCAGGTGCATCGCCTCGATCAGCGAGGCCATCGAGGCGTGCCCGAGCCGGGCGGGCAGCGCCCGTGCCAGCTCCGTCGGCGCGCCCCGGCCGTCCTCCGCCCGGGCGGCGAACCACAGGGCCTCCTCGGCCAGTCCGCCCCCGCCGCCCCAGTCGCCGGAGATCCGCCCGACCGCGGGGAAGCGCGCTGTCCGCCCGTCCGGGGTCATCCCGACGCAGTTGATGCCCGCCCCGCACACCACCGCGACGCCCCGCGGCTCCGCGCCCGGTGGCAGGCCGGCGCGCAGCAGCGCGAAGGTGTCGTTGTGCACCGCGGTGGCGCGTCCCCAGCCGCGGCGCTCGATCTCGTCCGCCAGCCGCCGCTCCTCCACGGGGAAATCGGCGTTGGCGAGGCAGGCCGACACGTGCTCGGCGACGGGCCCGGACCCGGCGCCGGAGGGCACCCCCGCCGAGGCCAGCGCCTCGGCCAGGACGTCCACGGCCGCGGCCACCCCGGTGCGGGGCGGCTGGAAGCCCCCGGCCTGCCCGGCGGCCAGCACGGACCCGTCGGAGCCGATGAGCGCGACGTCCGTCTTGCTGTTGCCCGCGTCGATCGCGAGGACGGGAGGGAGGGGCACCGGGCGCGCAGGGGCCGCGGGGGCCACGGGGGTCACGCCCATGGCAGGTGCTCCTTGTTGTGGGCGAGGAGCCGGTCGGTGAGCCCTTCGGCCAGGTCGTACTGGCCGATCAGCGGGTGCGCGAGCAGCGCCTTGAACACCCGCTCGCGGCCACCGCGCAGGGCCGCATCCAGCGCGAGGTCCTCGTACGCCGTCACGTGTGAGACCAGCCCGGCGAACAGCGGGTCCAGGCGCGGAACCGGGAGCGGCACCGGGAGCGGCACGGGGCCGGAGCCGCCGGCGGCGCGCACGCGCGCCTGGACCTCGATCACGGCGTCGTCGGGCAGGAAGGGCAGCGTGCCGTTGTTGTAGGTGTTGACCACCTGCACGTCCGTGCCGCCGCCGCCCAGCAGGGCGGCCGCCAGGTCCACGGCCGCCTCCGAGTAGAAGGCGCCGCCCCGCTTCGCCAGCAGCGCGGGCTTCTCGTCGAGTGCCGGATCCGCGTACAGGGCGAGCAGTTCACGCTCCATCGCGGCGACCTCCGCGGCCCGCGAGGGCTTGGTGCCCAGCTCCCGTACGACCTCGTCGTGGGAGTAGAAGTAGCGCAGGTAGTACGAGGGGACGGCGCCGAGCCGGTCCAGCACCGCCCGCGGCAGCCGCAGGTCGGAGGCGACGGCCTCCCCGTGCGCGGCGAGCAGCCCGGGCAGCAGGTCCTCGCCGTCCGGGCCGCCCCGCCGCACGCCCAGCTCCCAGGTGAGGTGGTTGAGGCCGACGTGGTCCAGGTGGACGTCGGACGGGGCCAGGTCCAGCAGGGCGGCGAACTTCCGCTGGAGGCCGATGGCGACGTTGCACAGCCCGACGGCCCTGTGCCCGGCCCTCAGGAGGGCCCGGGTGACGATCCCGACCGGGTTGGTGACGTCGATGATCCAGGCGTCGGGGCTGGCCCGGCGGACCCGTTCGGCGATGTCGAGGACCACGGGGACGGTGCGCAGGGCCTTGGCGAGCCCGCCCGCGCCGGTGGTCTCCTGGCCGACGCAGCCGCACTCCAGGGGCCAGGTCTCGTCCTGGAGCCGGGCGGCCTGCCCGCCGACGCGCAGCTGGAGGAGGACGGCGTCGGCCCCGGCGACGCCCGCGTCGAGGTCGGTGGTCGTGGTGACCAGGCCGGCGTGGTCCTGCCGGGCGAAGATCCGGCGGGCCAGGGCGCCGATCAGCTCCAGCCGCTCGGTGGCCGGGTCGATCAGCACCAGCTCCTCGACCGGCAGGGTGTCGCGCAGCCGTGCGAAGCCGTCGATCAGTTCGGGGGTGTAGGTGGAACCGCCGCCCACCACTGCGAGTTTCAACGTCGTCAGCCTTTCACGCCGGTCAGGGTGACTCCCTCGACGAACGCCTTCTGGGCGAAGAAGAAGAGGACGATCACCGGGGCCATGACCAGCACGGTCGCGGCCATGGTCAGGTTCCAGTTGGTGTGGTGCGCCCCCTTGAAGGACTCCAGTCCGTAACTGAGGGTCCAGGCCGCGGGGTTGTCGGAGGCGTAGATCTGCGGGCCGAAGTAGTCGTTCCAGGCACAGAAGAACTAGAACAGCGCGACGGCCGCGATCCCGGGCCTGGCCATCGGTACGACCACGCGCAGCAGCGTGCGGACCTCGCCGCAGCCGTCCACGCGCGCCGCGTCCAGGTACTCGTCGGGGATGGTCAGCAGGAACTGGCGGAGCAGGAAGATCGAGAAGGCGTCGCCGAAGGCCATCGGGACGATCAGCGGCCACAGGCTGCCCGACAGGTCGAGCTGCCTGGCCCAGAAGAGGTACATGGGGATGACCACCACCTGCGGCGGCAGCATCATCATCGCGACCACCAGCATCAGCGACAGGTTGCGCCCGCGGAAGCGGAACTTGGCGAGCGCGTACGCGACGGGCACGGAGGAGACCACGGTCAACAGAGTGCCCAGTCCGGCGTACAGGAGCGTGTTGCGCCACCAGGTCAGGAAGCCCGGGGTGTGCCACACCCGGGCGTAGTTGCCCCACTCCCAGGTGTCGGGCCACAGGTCGCGGGTCAGCGCCTGCCGGTCTCCCATCAGCGAGGTGAGCAGGAGGAAGACGAAGGGGAGGACGAAGAAGAGGGCGGCGGCCACGCCCAGCGAGTGCACCGCGATCCAGTGCAGTACGGCCTTGCGCCGGTGGGTGCCGCCGGCCGGTGCGTGCGTGCTCATCGTCCTGCTCCGATCAGACCGCCACGGCGCCGCATCAGAAGTGCGGTGAAGGCCATGGAGAGGGCGAACAGGACCAGCGCCACGACGCACGCGGAGCCGTAGTCGAAGCGCTGGAAGCCGAGGTTGTGGACGAGCTGGGGCAGGGTCAGGGTGGACCGGTCCGGGTAGCCCGGCTCGAACTGCTGGCCGGAACCGCCGATCACCCCGGCCGCGACCTTCCCCGCCACCAGCGGCTGGGTGTAGTACTGCATGGCCTGGATGACCCCGGTGACCACGGCGAACATGATGATCGGCGAGATGTTGGGCAGGGTGATGTGGCGCAGCCGCGCCCAGGCCCCGGCGCCGTCCAGCTCGGCCGCCTCGTACTGCTCCTTCGGTACGTCGAGCAGCGCGGCCATGAAGATGACCATCAGGTCGCCCACCCCCCACAGGGCGAGGGCGGTCAGCGCGGGCTTGGACCAGTCGGCGTCGGTGAACCAGCCGGGGGCGGGCAGCCCCACCGCGTCCAGCAGGGTGTTGGCCGGGCCGGTGCCGGGGTTGAGCAGGAAGACGAAGGCGAGGGTCGCGGCGACCGGCGGCGCCAGGTAGGGCAGGTAGAAGAGGGTCCGGAAGACCCCGACCCCGGTCTTGATCTTCGTGGCGAGCAGGCCGACGCCGAGGCCGAAGACCACGCGGCAGCTCACCATCACCACCACCAGCCACAGGGTGTTGCGCATCGCCGGCCAGAACAGCGGATAGTCGGTGAAGACGTAGCTCCAGTTGTCCGCGCCGTTGAGGGCGGGCGGGCGGAAGCCGTCGTACTTGGTGAAGGAGAAGTACACGGTGGACAGCAGGGGATAGGCGAAGAAGACCGAGAACCCGATCAGCCAGGGGGACATGAAGGCTGCGGTCCGCACGGCGGACCGCAGGCGCTTCGACCGCGGGGCGGCGGCGGCTGACATCGGCTACTCCGCCTTCGCGATGTCCGTGTCGATCTGCCGGTCGACCTTGGCGAGTCCGGCCGCGATGTCGGGGACGTCGCCCTTCTCGACCGCGTACGCGAAGTCCTGGAAGGTCAGCTGGTAGGTGCCGCCGTCGGCCCGGGCGGGCGTGGTGCCGGACTTCGGGTGCCGGGCGATGTCGAGGAAGGTCCGCAGCTCCGGGGTCACCTCCAGGTCAGGGGACTCCAGGGCGGCGAGCGTGGACGGCACGTTGTGGATGGCGTTGGCGAAGGCCACCACCGCCTCGGTGTCGGTGGTCATGTACTTGACCAGTTCCCAGGCCGCGTTCTGCTTCCTGCTGCCGGAGGCGATGCCGACGACCGTGCCGGAGAGGTAGCCCTTGCCGTAGTCGGCGGCCTGGTCGTCGGGGACGGGCAGCGGAGCCGTGCCGATCTCGAAGCCGACACCCGCCTCCTCGGCCATGGGGACCCGCCACTCGCCGTCGATCTGCATGGCCACCCGGCCGGTGTGGAAGGGGTGCTCGGCGCTCCACTCGTCGCCGAAGGTGCTGCGGAACCGCTCCAGCTTCTCGTATCCGCCGAGCGCCGCCACCAGGTCCTTCTGCGCGGTCAGCATCTTCGCGAAGGCCGGGTCCCGGGAGAGGTTGGAGCGGCCGTCGGCGTCGAAGTAGGTGGGGCTCCACTGCGCGGCGAGCCGCATGGGGGTGGTCTCGTAGCCGTGGAAGGTGGGCATCAGGCCGACCTGCTCGTAGCTGTCGCCCGAGGCGTCCGGCTTCGTCAGCTTCTGCGCGACCTCGACGAACCGGCTCCAGGTCCTGGGGGGTTCGGTGATGCCGGCGGCGGCGAAGGCGGTCTTGTTGTAGACGAGGCCGTACGCGTCGTTCAGCAGCGGCAGGGTGCACTGGTTGCCCTTGAACTGCGTGTATTCCAGCAGGGTCTTGGGGAAGACCTTCGTCTTGTCGACGCCCGACTTCTGCAGGAAGGGGTTCAGGTCGGCGAAGGCGCGGGAGTTGCAGAACTTGCCGACGCTGTCCGTGGTGAAGGAGGAGACCACGTCGGGGGCCTTGTCCCCGCCCGCGCGCAGCGCCTGGTTGATCTTGTCGTCGGTCATGTTGCCGGTGACCTCGACCTTGATGTTCGGGTGCGCCTTCTCGAAGCGGGCGATGCCGTCCTCGATCGCCTTGACCTCGCCCGGGGCGGACCAGCCGTGCCAGAAGGAGAGGGTGACGTCCGCCTTCGGATCGTCGGTGGCGGAGTCGGCGGTCCGGCCCGTACAGGCCGTGGCGAGTGCGGATATCGCCGCGAGGAGGGCGGCTGCGGTGGTCAGGCGTCCGGTTCTGGGCATGGCGGGGCTCGCTCTCTGCGGGAGGGAACTTCCGGTGGGGGCCTGGGGGTGCCGGCGGAGCGTGGTGCGCGGAGCGTGTGTGCGGCGGAGCGTGCGGGGGCGGCAGGCGCGTGAGGGCCGGTGGGGCGGGGCGCGCGCGGGGCGCGGGGGTCAGCGGGAGGTGTCGAAGACCTCGTCCCGGGTGGTGGCCAGCGCGCTCTCCAGCGCGCCGTGCAGGACGGGCCGCTGGAGGACCTCGCCCGGGACCAGCCGGGGGCGGGAGGGGGCCAGTTCGGCGAGCTCGGCCTCCAGCAGCTCGCGCAGCGGTTCGCCGCCCGCGGCGATCGCGGCCCCCGCCAGGACCACGATCTCCGGGTCCAGTACGGCGACCAGCGAGGCGAGACCGGTGGCCAGGGCGGTGGCGTACTCCTGGAGGAGGCGCAGGTGCGCCCCCTCGGGCGCGGCGGCGGCCCGGGCGAGCAGTGCGACGGCGGCGGCGACCTCCGGGCCGTGCGGGCCGGCTTCCGGGGGGTCCTGCGGGCCGGCGGCGGGCTCGACGCCCAGTTCCGCGGCGAGGCGGGGCAGCCCCTCCACACCCGCCAGCTCCTGGTAGCCGCCGGAGTTCGCCCGGGTGACCTGCCGGACCAGGGGGCGGCCGGGAACGGGCAGGAAGCCCACCTCGCCCGCGCCGCCGGTCCAGCCGCGGTGCAGCCGGCCGCCGAAGACCAGCGCGGCGCCGAGGCCCTCCTCGTTCCACAGCAGGACGAAGTCCTCGTGCCCGCGGGCGGCGCCGAGGCGCTGCTCGGCGACGGCGGCGAGGTTGACGTCGTTCTCGTACTCGACGGGCATCGGCAGGGCCGCCGCCAGGTCGTCGAGGAGGGTGGGGGAGTGCCATCCGGGGAGGTGGCTGGCGTAGCGCAGCCGGCCGGTCTGCGGGTCGAAGGCGCCGGGCGTGCCGATGACCACCCGGTGCAGGTCGGAGCGGTGCAGCCCGGCGGCCTTGACGGCCCCGCCGAGCGCCTCGGTCACCTGGTCGAGGGCTCCCGCGCCCTCCGTGTACGGGACCTCGTGGGTGGCGGTCACGGTGCCGGTCAGGTCCGCGACGGCGGCCAGGACGCGCCCCGGGGCGACGTCGAGGGCGGCGACGTACGCGGCCCGCGGGTTGATGGCGTACAGCTGGGCGCTGGGGCCGGGGCGGCCGCCGTCGGTGCCGGTGGCCACGACGAGTCCGGCGGCCTCCAGGCGGGCCAGCAGCTGGGAGGCGGTGGGCTTGGACAGCCCGGTCAGGTGTCCGATGCGGGTCCGGGACAGCGGGCCGTGCGTCAGCAGGAGATCGAGTGCGGCCCGGTCGTTCATGGCGCGCAACAGGCTGGGCGTTCCGGGCGTGGCGGCGGGCATGCGGCGGCTCTCCCTCACCGAGGCGATCTGTTAGGTAAGTTTCCTATCACTGTTCGAGCCCTGTCAATGCCGCTGCCCCGCAGGTCCTGTCCGTGAGGACCGGCCTGCGGGGCAGCGGGCGTGGCGGCGGACCGGGCCGCTACTTGGTGATCCGCGGGCCGGACGGCGGCGGGATCGGGGCGGTGGCCAGGGACTGCGGCGAGGCGGGGTTCGCCAGCGCGGACGGCGCGGCGACGGAGGCCGACGGGTCCGCCGGGGCCTCGTCCTCCTCGTCCGCGGCCGGCACGCCGCCGATGATCCGGATGCCCGCGGCGTCGAAGGCCTCCTTGATTCGCCAGCGCAGCTCCCGCTCCACGGCGAACTGCTGGCCCGGCATCGTCTTGGCGGACACCTTCACCGTCATCGAGGCGAGCAGCACCTCGTCCAGGCCCAGGACCTCAACCGGCCCCCACAGGCGCTCGTCCCAGGGCGACTCCTTCGCCATCGAGTCGGCGACCTGCTGGACCACCTCGCGGATCCGCGACAGGTTCTCCGAGGGCTTGACCTGCACGTCCACGGCCGCGGTCGCCCAGCCCTGGCTGAGGTTGCCGATCCGCTTGATCTCGCCGTTGCGCACGTACCAGATCTCGCCGTTGTCGCCGCGCAGCTTGGTCACGCGCAGGCCGACCTCGATGACCTCGCCCGAGGCCACGCCGGCGTCGATCTTGTCGCCGACGCCGTACTGGTCCTCCATGATCATGAAGACGCCGGAGAGGAAGTCCGTCACCAGGTTGCGGGCGCCGAAACCGATGGCCACACCGGCCACACCGGCACTGGCCAGCAGCGGGGCCAGGTCGATCTTCAGGGCGGCCAGGACCATCAGCGCGGCCGTGCCCAGGATCAGGAAGGACGCCACCGACCGCAGGACGGAACCGATCGCCTCCGACCGCTGGCGCCGCCGCTCGGCGTTGACCAGCAGCCCGCCGAGCGCGGTGCCCTCGACCGCCTCGGCGCTGGTGTTCATCCGGTTTATGAGCTTGGTCAGCGCCTTGCGGACCGCCGAGCGGATCACGGCCGCTATCACGACGATCAGCAGGATCCGCAGACCGATGCTCAGCCAGGTGGCCCAGTTCTGCTCGATGAAGCTCGCGGCTTCGGTGACGCTCTCCTGCGCCTCCTTGACCGAAGCGGGCGTGTCCGGGACATCGGCTGCCAACGGCAGCAGAGCGGCGGGCCAGGGCACGACAGGAACCTCCAGATGTAGCGGTCTGCCCGTCCGGGGGTGTCCCCCCGGACGGGGTCCGGGGGCGGCTGCGCGGGCAGACCAACCACACTAACGGGGCAATCCCTTCACCTTGGTGCCGTGTTCGAGGGAGAGACCAGACTCACCTGGGGATGACTGACTGTGGTTGAAAACACCTCGGACCCGTTACGGGCGAGTGGTGGCGCTTCGACCAGCCGTAAGGAGAGACTGGAGAGCAGATCGTCCCGGCGCGAGCCACGCGCCGCCGACGTACAAGGAGGCAGTCCGTGCCGCACGTCCTGGTCCTCAACGCGTCGTACGAGCCCCTCGGCGTCGTACCGCTCCGCCGCGCGCTCGTCCTCGTCCTGGAGAACAAAGCAGTCTCCCTGGAGGAATCCGGCGCCTATCTGCACAGCGCGACACGGGTCGTCAGCGCGCCCAGCGTGGTACGGCTCAAGCGCTTCGTGCGGGTCCCCTACCGGGGGCCCGTTCCACTCACCCGGCGCGCCCTGTTCGCGCGGGACGGCGGCCGCTGCATGTACTGCGGCGCCGTCGCCACCAGCGTCGACCACGTCATTCCGCGCAGCCGGGGCGGACAGCACGTCTGGGACAACGTCGTCGCGGCGTGCCGGCGCTGCAACCACGTCAAGGCCGACCGGCACCTGCTGGAACTGGGCTGGCGCCTGCGCCACCAGCCGGCCCCGCCCTCGGGCCTGGCCTGGCGCATCATCGGCACCGGGCACCGTGATCCCCGGTGGATGCCGTACCTCCAGCCGTACGGGGCCGACGACGCACTGGAGCGGATCGGGATCAGCGTGGCAGCCTCCTGAGGGTCCCCGCCCCCCGGACCCAAGCGCCGGCGCGGCTGAAGCCGGCCCCGCCGGCGTTCGAGGCGCGAGGTCCGGGGCGGAGCCCCGACAGGGCTACGGCGTGACCGCGTAGGCCTCCGCCGACCAGAGCGAGCAGCCGTAGCGCGTCGCGCGGCGCTCGCACGTCACCCTCAGGAACCGGGTGTCCGGCGCCGGAGCGTTCAGCCGGAGCGACTCACGGCCGCCCTTGGAGGACGTGACGGCCGCGGCCGGCCGCCAGGTCACCCCGTCGGCCGAGGTCTCCACCCGGTAGGCCGACGGGTACGCGTCCTGCCAGTGCAGCTCCAGCCGGCCGACCCGGGCCGGGGCGGACAGCTCCGCCTGCCACCACGCCCCGTCCACCGCCGGTGAGGACCAGCGCGTGCTCGGGGAGCCGTCCACGGCCGCCGAGGCCGGGAAGGCCGCCGTCTCGTTCGCCGAGGAGCTCGCCCGCGCGGTGCGCAGCAGGTCCGGCCCGCCGGTACGGGGCACCGCCCGCACCGTCAGGGTGCGAGACTCCCCGTCGAAGGCCACCGGGACCTGGTAGGTGCCCGGCCGGGTGTTCGCGGCGACGACGACCTCCAGCGGTATCGACGCCCGGCCGCCGCGCGGGACCACCGCGGTCTGCGGGAGGCGCACCTCGATCCCGGCCGGCGCCCGGGCCGACAGCGGCCCGCGGACCTCGCCGGGACCCAGGGCGGAGAGCTGGGCGGTGACCCGCTGCGGGGCGCCGCCGATCTCGGCGTCGGTCCTGCCGCCGTCGGCCAGCTCGAAGCGGGCCCGGGGGCCGTCGCCGAACCACGGGACCACCTGGTGCACCACGGGCGCGGCCCCGGCCCAGGCCAGGCGCACCGCGTCCGCGCGCAGCCCCGCCGTGTCGATCTGGGTCCAGCCCGAGGCCGCCGCGTCGCCGACCTTGCGCCAGCCCTCGCCCGGTACGTGGGCCTCCACCACGGCGCCCCGCGAGCCCGCCGGGAGCGGGTCCGTCATCACCGTCACCGCCGACACGGGGCGCACGGCGTCCAGCCGCACCGTCCAGGCCTGCGCGTCCTTCGTCACCGCGCCGGTCGTGCGGGTCGCCCCGGTCCAGGCGTCCGCCTCCGTCGCCGCCTTCTCCAGGAAGGGGTCCATGACGGCCTTGTCCACCTGGGCGGGGCCCGGCTCGGCCAGCGCCTCGCGCGCCTCGGCGAGGGCCCGGGAGGCCTGCCAGGCGGCCGCCCCGTCCCCGCGGGCCTGGGCCTGCAGGACGTCCACGGCCAGTTCGCCGGCCGTTCCGTAACGCGAGAGCCGCTCCAGCCAGGGACCCGCCTCGTCCGACAGGGCGGTCAGCCGGGCCGGGGCCTCGCGCAGCACCGTGAACGCCTTGCGCAGCTCGGTCCCGGCCGCCGGATCCCCCGCGGCCCGGGCCTTCCAGAACTGCTCGACCAGCGGCTTCAGGTACGCCGACTCCTCCTGCTTGAGCCCGGAGGAGGTGGTGTTCCCGGCCAGTGCCGCCACCGCCTCGCGCTCCCGCGGGTCCGAGCCCGCGAGGTCGCGCACCGCGGCCTGCCAGGACTCGCCGGCCCGGTAGCCGCGCGGGTTCCAGGCGAAGTCGGCAGCCGTGAAGAGGGGGATGCGCGACAGGATGGGCTGCTGCATCGCGTTGGACAGCAGGGCCGCCGAGCCGCCCGCCACCGCCGGTTCGCGCCCCGCGTACGGGCCGAGGAAGATGCGGCCCGGATCCCAGTCGTTGACCGGGTAGTTGTCCATGGTGATCAGGGGCTGCTGACCCAGCGCGGAGCGCGCCCCGGCCAGTTCGCGGCCCGTGATCGTACGCGGCACGACGCCGACGCCGGTCCAGGCCACCTCCACCCGCGCGTCCAGTCCGCGGGCCAGGGCCGTCCGGTAGGCGGTGGCGCCCTCCTGGTAGTACTCGGTCGGCAGCAGCGACAGCGCGGGCGCCCCCGGATACCGGGAGGCCAGGTGCTTGGCCAGCTCGTTCGCGACCTCCGCGTGCGCCTTGGCTGCGGCCTCCGGGCCCCTGCCGTACTGCTGCACGTCCGCGCGGCAGCCCCACTCGGTGTAGCTGACGTCCTGGAACTGCACCTGGAAGGCGCGGAAGCCCAGGTCCCACATCGAGTCCAGCTTGCGCCCGAGCGCCGCCCGGTCGGCCGCCGACGACAGGCACATGGACTGCCCCGGGGTCACCGCCCAGGCCAGCACGACCCGGTTGGCGCGGGCCCGCTCGGCCAGCCTGCGGAACTCTTCCTGCCGCTCCTTCGGGTAGTCCTCGCGCCAGCCCGTCGTGCGGTACTGGTCGTCGCCGGACGCGATCAGCATCCGGTTCTGCTTGGTGCGGCCCATGAAGTCCAGCTGGGCCAGGCGCTGCTCCTCGGTCCACGGCTGCCCGTAGAAGCCCTCGGTGATCCCGCGCACCGGCGCGGCCGGCCAGTCGCGGACCAGGACGCCGGGCACCTTCCCGCCGCCCGCGGCGAGCAGCTGACGCAGGGTCTGCGCCGCGTGGAAGAGCCCCTCCTCGCCGACGCCGGCCAGGGCGACGGTGTCCCGCCCGGCGGGCCGCCCCACGGCGAGGCGGTAGCCGCCGTTCGGCAGGTCCGTGGCCGCGGTCGCGCCCAGCGCCAGCAGCGCTTCCTGCGCGCCCGCGTCCTGGAGCCGTACGACGGTGCCCCGCCCGGGCAGCGGCTCCCCGGGCTCCGGCTCGTGCAGGGTCTTCACACCCGCCTTGCGCAGCGCCTCGCGCACCACGCGGACGGCGTGCGGATCGGCGTCGGCCGGTGCCACCAGCACGGCCTCCCGGCCGAGCGGCACCTCGCGCGCGGGATCGGCGGCCATCGACTGCGGCCGGGGCCACACGGCGGGCCCTTCGGCGGCACTGCGCGGGGTGTCCGCGCCGGGGTCGAGCACGGGGCCGACGGTGCCGTTGGCGCCGACACCGGCGGCACCGGCCGCGCCTGCGGCGCCCGGTGCGGTGGTCGGACCGTCCGGGAGGGAGGGGCTCGCGAGGAACCCGAGCGGCGCGGACGCCACGGCGCCGCCGAGCAGCGACCCGATCACCGCGATGGCGGCGGCCGTCGACCTTTTCCTGCCCCTGAGCTGCACAGAGCCTCCTCGCCGCGAGACGTCCCCCGCTCGTACGAATGAGCCCGAGCCCACCACCCGTGCGGCTTGAGTGTCAATGCGGGTGGGTGATCTGCCCCGGATCTGCCAGGAATGCGGCCCCTCCGAGTGGGTATGGCTGCGTTGTTCCCCGGCGGCGTCCCGCTTTTGTGCTCCACGCTTCTGACTCACCCTCACCCCCCCCTGCCCGCACGCACGAAGGAGCGCCCGTCCATGGACGACCTGGCCCGGCTCGCCGCCCTCCACGGCATCGCCACCGCCTACCAGCCCGCCCCCGACGTCACCGTCCAGGTCCCCGAGGCCACCATCAGAACCGTCCTCGGCCTGCTCGGGGTCGTCACCGACGACGCCGAGAGCATCCGGGTGTCCGCAGAGGAGGCCGCCGAGTCGGCCGCCGGGCGGCTGCTGCCGCCCACGGTGGTGCTCTGGCAGGGGGAGCCGGTCGCGTCGCTCCCGGCCGGGCTGCCGCCGGGCAGCAGGGTCGCGGTGGTGGCGGAGGAGTCGGGCGAGGAGTTCGCCTGGGGGCCCGGACTCCCCCTCGGGGTCCACCGGATCACCGCCGAGGCCCCCGACGGGCGGACCGCCGGGGCCACCCTGGTCGTGGCCCCCGAACGGGCCCCCGCCGCGCCGGAGCGCGCCCACGGGCTGCTCGTGCAGCTCTATTCGGTGCTCTCCGAGCGCTCCTGGGGCATGGGCGACCTCGGGGACCTCGCGGAACTGGCCCGCTGGGCGGCCGTGACCCACGGCGCGGGCTTCCTCCAGGTCAACCCGCTGCACGCCTCCCTGCCGGGGACACCGACCGACCCCTCCCCGTACCGGCCGTCCTCGCGGCGCTTCCCGGACCCGGTCCACCTGCGGATCGAGGACGTCCCCGAGTACGCCGACTGCCCCGACCGGGAGGCCCTGGCCGAGCTGGCCGCCCGGGGGGCCGCGCTGCGCCACGAGGTGCTGGAGAAGGGCGCGTTGATCGACCGGGACGCCGTCTGGGCGCTCAAGCGCCAGGCCCTGGAGCTGCTGTACGCCGTCCCGCGCACCCCCGAACGGGAGGCGGACTACCGCGCGTTCTGCGCTCAGGGAGGCGCCTCGCTGGACATCCACGCGGGCTGGCAGGCCTCCCGCACGGGCGAGGACCCGAGGACGCGCACCGACTTCCACCGCTGGCTGGTCTGGCTGACGGACGGCCAGCTCGCCGCCGCCCAGCGGGCCGCCCGCGAGGCCGGCATGAGCGTCGGTATCGTGCACGACCTGGCCGTCGGGGTGCACCCGGGCGGTTCGGACGCCTTCGAGCCGGCCCTGCACGCCCGCTCCATCTCGGTCGGGGCGCCGCCGGACGCCTTCAACGCGCGCGGCCAGGACTGGGGGCTGCCGCCCTGGCGTCCGGACTCGCTGGCCGGCTCCGGCTACGCCGCCTTCCGGGCGCTGCTGCGCGGGGTGTTCCGGTACGCCGGCGCACTGCGCATCGACCATGTCATGGGCCTGTTCCGGCTCTGGTGGATCCCGGAGGGCACCCCGCCCGCCGAGGGCACCTACGTCGGCTACGACGGCGAGGCCATGCTGGCGGTCCTGGTGCTGGAGGCGCACCGGGCCGGGGCCCCGGTCATCGGTGAGGACCTGGGGACCGTGGAGCCGCACGTACGCCGGGAGCTGGCCCGGCGCGGGGTGCTCGGCACGTCGGTGCTGTGGTTCGAGCGGAACTGGTCGGGCGACGGGAGCCCGCTCGCCCCCGAGGCCTGGAGGGCGGACTGCCTGGCCACCGTCACCACCCACGACCTGCCGCCCACGGCCGCCAAGCTCGCCGGCGGCCATGTGGAACTGCGCGACCGGCTCGGCCTGCTGACCCGTCCGGCCGAGCGGGAGCGGGCCGAGGACGCCGCCGACACCGCCGAGTGGCTGGCCCTGCTGGACGGGCTGGGCCTCGACACCAAGGGGGAGGAGGCCGCCGTACAGGCCCTGTACTCCTTCCTGCTGCGCACCCCCGCGCGCCTGGTGGGCGTATGGCTGCCGGACGCCGTGGGGGACCGGCGGCCGCAGAACCTGCCGGGCACCTGGGACCAGTACCCCAACTGGCGGCTGCCGCTCGCCGATGCCTCGGGCAGGCCCCTGACGCTGGAGGAGCTGATGTCCTCGCCCCGGGCGAACGCGCTGCTCAGCGCGGTGCGGGAGGGAGCGGGTCCCCGTACGGCACCCCCGGGCGCGCGCAGCGTTTAGGTGTTCGCTACGTTTGCACCGTGGACAAGAAGAACGCTCTGCGCGCCGGCGCCGTCTCGGCCGGAACGACGCTGATGATGCTGCTGATGACGTCTCCCGCTCTCGCGCTGACCCGCGACGACGGCGACGACCCGGGCCCGGGCCTGAGCATCGGCGAGACGCTCGGCCTGTACGTGGCCCTGCCGATCGTGATCTTCCTGGTCATCGTGGGCCTCGTGATGGCCCTCGACAAGTCGGACAGGCCGAAGAAGAAGCAGGCCTGACCCGGTCCGGCCCCGTGGGGGCCGGAGCCGTGTGACCTTCCGGGCGCCG
>NZ_SSBM01000043.1:0-48292 GCF_004795115.1 Streptomyces sp. A0592 | reverse complement strand
GCAGGCCGGCGGCGGGCAGATGCGCCTCAAGCCGCACCCACTCCGCATTCGTCAGATCACCCCGCCCCATGCCCGACCTAACGACCGGACAAGCAGACAGTCACAAGATCCGCCGGACAGGACCTAGATGGAGCCGACGACCTTGCGGGGAACGACCCTGACCACGACGCGCGGGGCGTCGTCGACGGAGGCGGGGTTGAAGTCCCGGTAGTCCTTGCCCGTGTACTTGCGCGAGAGCTCGTTGATCAGCTCCTGGCCGCCCTCCGTGGTCAGCTCGGCGGTGCCGCGCACCTCGGCGTAGGTGTACGGCGCGTCGGGCGGGTTGATCATCACGGTGATACGCGGGTCACGGCGCAGGTTCTGTTCCTTCCGGCGGCCCTCGGTCGTGGAGATGAGCAGTGCGTCGCCGTCGCGCATGAGCCAGGTCACGGACAGTTGCGGGCTGCCGTCGGGCTGGATGGTCGCCACGGTCGCGAACATGGGGGATTCGTCGATGATGCGCTTCAGATCATCGGAGAGTGCAGCAGACACGGGCGCAAGCCTTTCCGGAAGGGCGTCCCGTGCCCGCGGCACGGAACCCGACAACATCTGACCCTGGGTCACCATAGACCGGTGACCGCGCGACTCAGCGTGACGGCGCGGCTTCCGATGTCGGATCACCGGCACGCCGGAGCCCCCGGGACCGGCCGGTCCGGCGGCGGCAGCCCCGGGCGCCCCTGACGGCTGCCTAGTGCTGTGACCGGAGAGGTTCACCGCCTCGCGGCGCCCGGCACGGCACCTCGCCGCGTTGTCGAACCACGCAAGTACGTCCAGTACGCGCCGTGGCCCTCCGCCTCGCGATCCACCGCACCGGACACCGCGACCCGGCAAACCTTTCCGGCCACAGCACTAGCGGGCCTCGGGCCGGTCGGTCAACGCGGTGCCGCAGCCGCTGCAGTAGCGGGCGTCCGCCTCGATCGCGTGCCGGTGGCACCGGCCGCACACCAGGTGCAGCGCGCACGGCTCGGGCGCGACGGCAGGGGTGGTCCGTCCGATGCTCATGCCGCGGCGCCTGTGGTGCACGGTGAGCACGAGCAGGCCCTCGGGGCCGGCCAGCAGCGCCCGGGAGGTGCCCCGCGGCAGCAGTCCGACGAAACCCGGAGCCAGCCGGGACTTGGCGCCGTCCAACGTGAGGGTGCCGCCGCCTCCGACGACGACCAGCATGACGTCGACCTCGTCCTCGACGTACGCCGCACCGCCGGTCCCGGGCAGGTGGCGCACCAGGTTCGCGTCCAGCTGCCGGTCGGCACCCTCCAGGCGCCACAGCGCGCCGCTCTCCCCCTGCGCCACCGCCGCGACCAGCCCCGCGACCGTTACGAACTCCGCCTCCCGCACAGCCTGTCTTTCCTTCACACCCGAGCCGAACCGCACCGCACCACACCATCATGATCCCTCACCCGTCGCCCTGGCGGCGAACCACAGGGCTGGTGAGGTCCGACGACCGGTCCAGGTCCCCGTCCGTCGCGGTCGGGCGGGCCGACGGCGGTTCCGCCGGCGGAGCGGACGTGGCACCGCGCGGGCCCGACAACCGCGGCGTACCGCCCGTTCCGCCGGTGAGCCCGAACACGGCGAACACCAGGGCGGCCAGTGCGGTGGCGGCCGACGCCGCGGTGGCCACCTCCGCCATGCGCCGGGTCCGTCCTGCGGTGCCGGCGGCCGGCGCGCCGTCCCCTGCGGGCATGCCGTCGCTCACCCGGGTCCCCCTCCCGATCGGTCACCCCCATTGAATCCGAACGGACTTGTCCGCGCGTGCGCTTCTTTGGTCCCAGGGCCTGTTCACGGCTTCGCCCGGGGTGCGGCCCGGTGCAGGGTGCGGATCGCCGGGATCGCGAAGAGCGCGGCGCAGCCCGCCAGGCAGGCGCCCGCCGACACCCACAGCAGCCGGTCCGGGGAGGCCAGGGCGGTGGCCGGTCCCGCCAGCGTCTGGCCGAGTGCGATGCCGGACACCGAGCCCGCCTGCTCGTACGCGGTGACCCGGTTGAGGACCGCGGCCGGGGTGTGGGTCTGCACGCTGGTCGCCCACATCACCGACCAGAACGCGATGGCCGCGCCGCCCAGGGCGTGGCCCGCGAGCAGCACGGGCAGGCCGGCGCCCAGTGCGATGCAGAGCGGCAGGGAGGTGTAGAGGGCCATCGCCACCGCACCGGCGGCGAGGGGCCGGGCCGGGCGCAGCCTCAGTGCCAGCAGGCCTCCGAGGACCGTTCCGGCGCCGAGGAAGGAGACCGCCAGGCCGTATGCGTTCGGGCCGAGGCGGGCGCCGACCAGGGCCGAGCCGAGCGGTACGAGCGGGCCGAAGACCAGGACGCCGTAGCCTATCCAGATCAGGATCACCGCCCACATCCAGGTGCGGGCGCGGAACTCCCGCCAGCCCTGGTGCAGTTCGCGGCGGAGCGACCGGCCCGTGCGGGGCCGGGAGTCGGCGGCGGCCGGGGTGTGCGCGGGCGTGGCCACGGGGTCGAACCGGATGAGAGCCAGGCACAGGGCGCTGAGCAGGAAGGTGGCGGCGTCGATCGCGTAGACGGTTCCGGCGCTGGTCAGGGTGATCAGCAGGCCCGCCAGGGCCGGGCCGAGCAGGTGGGCGAGCGCGTCGGCGACCTTGAGCGTGGCGTTGGCCCGCTGCGGCTCGCGGGCGACGAGGGGGACCATCCCGTTCACGCCCGGCAGGAACATCGCGACAGCCGCACCGGCCAGCGCCGCCATGGCCACCAGGAGCCAGAAGGGCGGTTTCCCGGTGAAGAAGGCGACGGCCAGCACCCCTTGGGTGAACACCCGGACGAGGTCGGCGCCGACCATCATCCGGCGTGCGCCGAACCGGTCGGCGAACACCCCGCCGAAGAGGACCAGGAGGACGAACGTCCCCGTCCAGACGCCGAGGACGAGGCCGACACCTGAAATCCCGTACAGCGCACCGACCGCGAGGGCGACGGCCACCGGCATCATCGCGTCGCCGAGGAGCGAGACCGCGCGGGCGGTGAAGTAGAGGGTGAACCGCCGGTCCCACAAGGGGAGCCGGGCTGCCTGCGGATCGGCCGGGGCAGGGGGGCCGTTGGGCGTCTGTGTCGTGGTCACGGCACCGATATTGGACTGGACCAATCGCCCGGTCCCAGTGTCCTGAACGACATGATGGGGTACTTTCCCGCCATGACGCCGCGTCCGCCGCCGAAGTCCCCCGCGCCGCACCGGGTCGTGGCCCTCCTGCAGCCGCCGCAGTCCGCGTTCCCCCTGGCCTGCGCGAGCGAGGTGTTCGGCGATCACGGTCCGGCGGTCCCCGCCCGCTACGCGTTCGAGGTCTGTACCGAGCATCCCGGTCCGGTGCGTACCGAAGCCGGCTACGACGTGCTGGTGATGACGGGCCTGGACGCGTTGGAGCGCGCCGACACCGTCCTGGTCCCCGGCTGGCAGCAGCCGGCCGGCACGGAGGTGCCGCCGGCGGTGGTCTCGGCGGTCCGCCGGGCGCACGCGCGCGGCGCGCGGGTCGTCGGCCTCTGCTCGGGCGCCTTCGTGCTCGCCGCGGCAGGGCTGCTGGACGGCCGTCGGGCCGCCACCCACTGGGCCCGGGCCGCCGAGCTGTCCGCCCGGTTCCCGCGGGTCCGCGTCGATCCCGCCGTGCTCTACGTCGACCACGGCGACGTTGCCACCAGCGCCGGATCCGCGGCCGGCGTGGACCTCTGCCTGCACCTGGTGAGGGTCGATCAGGGCGCCGCGTACGCGATGCGCATCGCCCGGCAGATGGTGATGCCGCCGCATCGCGAGGGCTGCCAGCTGCAGTACGCCGAGCTGCCCGCCTCCGCGCCGGTGGCCGTTTCGCTGGCCCCGCTGCTGGAATGGCTGGACGGGCGGCTGGACCAGCCCGTCAGCGTCGCCGAGATGGCCGCCCGCTCGCAGGTCTCCTCCCGCACCCTGACCCGGCGCTTCACCGAGCAGCTGGGCATCAGTCCCGGACGGTGGCTGCTGGACCGGCGGATCGCCGCCACCCGGGCCCTGCTGGAGGAGACCGACCTGCCCGTGGAGACCATCGCGCGGCGGGTCGGCCTCTCCTCTGCCGTCAACCTGCGCCGGCGCTTCCACGAGGCCCTGCGCACGACGCCCGCCGCGTACCGGCGCGCGTTCCGTGCGGAGAGGGCCGTCGGGTAGCCGGGGCCGGGCGGCTCACTGCCTGCCCAGCGCCATCCAGCGCTCGGGCGCCTCCAGCGGGACGAAGCCGATCCCGGCGTAGATCTCGTGCGCGTCCGCGGTGGCCAGCAGGATGCGGCGCAGGTCGTACGGGGCGAGGTGATCGCGCACCGCGGTGACGAGCGCGGTTCCGATTCCCTTGCCGCGCACCTGCGGGGAGATGTACACGTCGCAGAGCCAGGCGAAGTCGGCCTTGTCGGTCACGACGCGGGCATAGCCGACCTGCGCGCCGGAGGCCCGCTCGTAGACGCCGAAGTTCAGGGAACCGGCGATGGCCCGGTCCTGCTTCTCCCGGGACCGGTCGCGGGCCCAGTACGCGTCCTGCGACAGCCATCGGTGGACCAGGGCGGCATCGATCCGGGCGGAGTCGGCGGATATCTCGTATTCAGCGGGAAGATCAGTGGTCATGGCTGCATCCAAGCAGTTCCGCCCGCTCCCCCACCGCTGATTTTCGTTCCGCGAAATGATCACCTCACGGGGACCGCGTGCGAGGATCCACACCATGGATCACGAGATCGCCTGGACGCCCGGCGCGGCGGGTCACGCCTCCGCCGGACCCGAGGACGTCCTGCGCCTGCTGCGGAACACCGTCCGTGCGGAGCCGGGCGGGCGCGTCGAGATCGCGGTGGCCGCGTGCGAGATGTGCGGGCCCGAAGAGATGGAGTTCGAGGCCGCCAAGGGCGAGTGCTTCTGCGTGGGTTGCCGCATTCCGCTCGGTATCACCGACGGGTACGTGCACCCCGCCACCGCCCGCCCGTGCCGGCTGGAGCCCTCCGGGGCACCGCTGCCGCCCGCCTCGCCGGGCCCGGGCTTCGAGCCGTCGGACCTGCCCCGCTGCCCCGCGGGACACGACGTGTTCCACGTGGCGGTCGCCCTCGCCCTCGCTGCGGACGGGGTGCTGCGGGGCATCTCGGTCGGCCTGAGGTGCCCCGAGGACGGGGCGCTGTGCCTGTACGTCGACAACGCGCGCGTGGTGCCGCGCGCGGCCTGACCCGGCCTCGTCCGGCCGCGCGTCAGGACTGCGCCGGGGCAGGCGGTTCGGGGGCCTCCCAGGCGAATCCGTCCGGGTCGGTGAAGGCGTCGGGGGTACCGCCGAGGACGATGCGGTGCGAGCCGGTGCCGTCGGCGGGGACGCCGAGGTCCTTGGCCAGGGCGCGGCGCTTGTACAGCGCCAGCTTGACGGGGCCGGACGCGTCGGCGGTGAACTCCGCGTACTTGCCGCCGAAGCTCTTGGCCACGGTCAGGCCGCGTCCGACGTAGAACTGCCGGGTGGCCTTGACGTCCTCGACGCCGATCAGCAGGACGACCTCGTCGATCTCGCGGGTGGCGGGTCCGGTGTCCTTCTTGGCGGAGGTGGCGATCTTCCAGATCGTCCCATCGGGAGCCTGGACGACGCCGCCGTAGCCCCACAGGGACTTCGCGGCGGGCTTCAGCACCGTGGCGCCGGCGTCCACGGCGGCGGCGACGAAGCCGTCCACGGTGGCGGGGCCGGACACGGTGAGGCCGAGGGTGAAGCCGCGGAATCCGGTGGAGTGCGCGTCGGAGGCCCGCAGGCGTACGTACGCCTCGACGCCGAAGGCGTCGTAGAAGCGGCGGGCGGCTTCGAGGTCGGCCACTTCGAGGGTGACGGACGCGAGGGACGTGGGGGACGTGCGGGCCGCGGTGTGCGTGGTGGTTGCCATGTCCTTCACGCTAGGCGCCGCAGGGCGGCCGTGGCTTCTCCATTCCTGACCGGTCTCGGGCAGCGCCGCGGCCGGCCGCCCCGGTCAGGAATCCGGGCGCATCGCACGCAGCCGGTCGGCCACGTCGTACACGTTCAGACGCAGGCCGCGGATGTCGGTGATCAGGTCGCGCCACGGTTCGAAGGCCGTGTCCACCTCCTGGCCCGAGGCCCTGATGTAGGCCACGGCGACGCCGTAGCCGAAGTACTCGTTCCTGGCGGGCAGCGGACGCAGCAGCACGATCTGCTCCAGCAGTGCCGCTGCCCGCCAGTACGCGTCCGGTGGGTCGGTCGCCAGCGCGGGGGTGTTCACCCGGTGCCGCGCGACGGCGGCGACCAGGCCCGAGTAGTCGAGCACGCCCAGGTCCTGGCCGAGGAGTTCCTCCTGCCGGTCCAGGAGCCACCGGATGTCGATGTGCAGCTCCAAAATCAGGCCGCCCGGTCCGCGCGGGCGGACGACGGCAGCCCGCCGAACTCACGGTCGAACGCCTCCGCGACGCCCGGCCGGCCGACGACCTCACGGAACACGGCGGTCGCCCTGCCCAGTGCGAGCTGGTTCTCCTCCTCGATGGCCAGCTCCGCCAGATAGGCGCGGACGCTCATGCCGCGGGCGGCGGCCACCGCGGCGAACCGGTCCCGGGTCGCCGAGTCGATCTTCACAGTCGTGTCTGCCATGACCCGAGTATGCACCCGTGAATACCTTCATGAATACGGCACGGGGATGCCGGGACGGCGTCACGACCGGGGAGCGGGAGCCGGAGCCGCCTCCACCGGGGCCGAGGCCGCCGGGAGGGATTGGGCAGCCGGTGCGGCCGGGGCGGAACGGCGCCCGGCGAACACGATGGCGGTCACGCCCAGCACGGCCCACACGGACAGGACCAGGGCGGGCCGGGCCGCGCCGGCGCCGTCGAAGAAGGCGACCGAGCGGAGCAGGGAGCTGCCCGCGCCGGGCGGCAGCCACTGACCGACGAGCCCGGCGGGCTCGGGCAGCAGCTGCGGCGCGCCGGCGGCGCCGGAGAACGGGTTGCCGAGCAGGACGATCAGCAGGGCGCCGAGACCGATGCCCGCCTTGCCTAGGAGGGCATGGAGCCCCGCTACGCCGCCGGCGATGGCCGCGACGGTCAGGGCGAGGACCCCCGCCTCGGCCCACCAGTTGCCGGTGAGGACGCCCAGCCAGCTGTGCGCGAGCGCGGCTCCGGTCAGGCCGACGAGGGTCGCCGCGCCGAGCACGGCGGTGACGGCGCGGCCGCCGCGCAGTCCGCTGAGGGAGACGAGGGCTCCGGCCGCGACTCCGGCGAGGGCGAGCGGCAGGACGCTGGCGCCGAAGCCGCTGCCGCGGGCGTCGGCGGCGGGCGCGGGGACCACGTCGGTGACGGGTACGGCCTGCGCCCCGGCCGGCGCCTGGGAGGTGAGGGCCTGCGTCAGCAGCTGCGCGACGACGGGGCTCGCGGCGGACGCGGTCAGCAGGTGCGGCCCTTGCGGGGTGGCGACGACCGCGCCGTAGACCTCGCGGTTCTCCAGGGCGGTGCGGGCGGCGGCCTCGTCGGCGTACCGGTGGATCTCGAAGGCCCCCTCGCGGGAGGCGAGCCGCTGCTCCAGCGGGGCGGCCGCGGCAGCGGGTCCGGCGATGCCGAGGGGCAGGTCGCGGGGGGCCATCCGGGTGGCGGGCCAGGCGAAGGCCCAGAGGGCGAGCGCGGCGAGGAGCGGGACCATCACCATCACGGCCAGGACGCGGCGCGAGGCCGGGACCGTGGGGTGGGAGGCGGGTGTCACTGGCATGGCGGGACTCGATTCAAAGAGAAGGATCGTTCGTTTTACGCCCTGGGCCCACTGTGTGCCGACCTCTCCTCCTTGTCAAGAATGAATGTTCGTTTTAGCGTGGGGGCATGGCACGTGTATCCCAGGCGCACCTCGACGCCCGCCGCCGGCAGATCCTCGACGGCGCCACCCGCTGCTTCACGCGCAACGGCTTCCACGCCACGTCCATGCAGGACGTGCTCAAGGAGGCGGATCTGTCCGCCGGCGCCGTCTACCGCTACTTCCGCAGCAAGGAGGAACTGATCGCCGCGATCGCCGAGGAGACCTTCCTGCTGATCCGCGGCGCGTTCGAGGCGGCGGCGGAGCAGGACCCGCCGCCCGGCCCGGACCTCCTGATCTCCCAGGTCCTCGGCACGATCCTGGACGTGCGGGCCGGGGAGCCCGGGGCCGGTCCCCGGGACTTCCCCCGTCTGATGCTCCAGGTCTGGACCGAGACGCTGCGCAACGAGGACCTCGCCGCCCTGCTGCGCCGCGGGTACGAGGAGATCAGCGGGGCGTGGGTGGGGCTCGTGGAGAGCTACCGGAAGGCGGGCATGCTCCCCTCGGACGTCCCCGCGGAACACATCGCGCGGACCCTGATCGCGGCGGCCCAGGGGTACATCACCCAGCAGGCGCTGTTCGGCGGGATCGACCCCGGGATGCTCCGTGACGGACTGCGCGGCCTGATGTCCATGGGCGACGCCGCCCCGGCACACCGCTGACCCCGGCGGGACGAGCTCCCGCCGGGGTCAGTATCGGCCGTGGGCCGGCGCCCGCCACCGTCCTGGTGTCAGCAGTTCGGGATGGGGACCCAGCGGCTGCCGTTCCAGTAGTCGGCCTGGTCGTTGCCCTGGCCGGAGAGGTAGTAGGCGGACACCCAGCCGCGGCTGCCGGCCGGGGTGTCGAGGTCGGTCAGCAGCCACCAGCGGTTGTAGTTGCCCTGGCCGTCGTTGACCTCGCCGCCCCAGGCCCGGCAGTTGACGTAGTTGCTGCCCGCGTAGAGGTAGCCGTTGGGGCCGCACGGGTGTCCGTTGCTCGTGCCGCAGACGGTGTTCGGGTACCCGTTCGCCCGGGCGAACGTCGTGATCCAGTACGTGCCGTGGGCGTGCGCCCGCGGCGCTGCGAGGGAGGCGTTCGCCGCGAGGGCGATTACCAGGGCCGTGAGCAGCACGACGGCGTTCCGTACGGACCCGGCGGCGCGGAAGTGCATCGATCCTCCAGACGGTGTGAGGGGAGCCGGGGCAGGCCCGGCCGGACGTTGCGCCGGCCGGACGTTGCGCCGGCCGGACGGCTACGGCTTGATGGTCACCGAGACGCACTCGTCCCAACCGACGATGTCCTCACAGATGTTCATGTACTTGTATCCGGTGATGTGGCCGTTGCCGCAGCCGCCCTGGCTTCCGTTGGCGTCGCCGTACTGTCCTGTGTCACGGCTGCCGTAGGTCTTGCTGAAGTACACGTAGACCCCGTTGCCGTCCTGTTCCATGTCGCAGACCTCGAACCAGCCGTTCGAGGTGTCATAGGTCGCGTAGTCGGAGCCGTGGTGGACGGAGTGCCTGGCCGCGTGGGCGGACAGCGCGGTGCCCAGGGTGAGCGCGGACGCCATGGCGAGTGTGGCAGCGGCTTTGAGTACGGCTCGTGTGGCCCTCATCGGTCCCCCATCGGTCGTGGATGCGCGTGTGGTGGCGCAATGACGCTAGTTCCGCCGTCCGGAAGCGCGCGATCCCCGGAAGTGGGGGTTTCGGCGGTCGAAGCGGTGCGGTACCAGTCCCCCGTGACCCGAACGAACCCCGCTCCGCCGAGCGGCTCCGCACTGCGCCGCGCCCATGCACGGATCGCGAGGCTGGGCCGGGAGTCGCCCGACCCGATGACGCTCTTCGCCCGGGTCGCGGACATCGTTCCCACGGTGGTCGGGGCGGACGGTGTGTGCGGGCTGACGCTCGACCCCGCCACCCTCCTGCACACCGGCGGCTTCCATCACGGGGGCGTACCGCACACCCACCTGCCGCGGCTGCTGCAGATCGAGTACGGCGAGGAGGACGTGAACCAGTTCCCCGCCCTGGTGAAGGCCGGCGGGACCGCCGCGGGGCTCTGGCAGGCCACCCGTCACCGGCCCCACTGCAGCTCCCGCTACCGCGACGTCTACCGCCCGGCCGGGATGGGCGACGAGATGCGGGTGCTCCTGCGCACCGGCCACACCGTGTGGGGTGCGCTGGTACTGCACCGCGGCGGCGACCGGGCGCCGTTCGGCGACGACGAGGTCGCCGCGCTGGCAGCGCTCGCACCGGCCGTCGCCCAGGTGCTGCGCGGCGCGTACCTGCGGCACGACGCCGCCGCCGCCGATTGCGAACTGCCGACCGCACCCGGTCTGTTGATGTTCCACCCGGGTGGAGAACTCGACCGGGTCACCCCGGCCGGGCACCAGTGGCTGGAACAACTGGTCGCGGCCCCGGCGGAGTCGGCCCCGCTCCCCCAACCCGTGCTCCACGCGCTCAGCAGGGCCCGCACGGCGGGCGACGCCTCGCTGCGCATGCGCAGCCGGACCGGCCTGTGGGTGTCCCTCACCGCGACGCGCACGGACGCCGACGGCGGTGTCGCCGTCATGATCCAGCCCAGCAGTCCCGAGCACGTCATCGGGATCCTGATGGACGCGTACGGCCTCACCCTGCGCGAACAGCAGGTCGCCCAGCTGGTCACCTACGGGATGTCCGACACCGACATCGGCCGGCGGCTCGGGATATCCCCGCACACCGTCAGGGACCACCTCAAGAAGGTGTTCGACAAGACCGCGACGAACAGCCGGGGAAGGCTCCTCCAGCTCCTCTACTTCAGCCACTACCAGCCGGACATCGAGACCGGCCGCACCATGGGACGGCACGGCTGGTTCCGTACCGCTCAGGTCTGAGTACCGGCCTGCGGAAATCATCATCCAGGCGCACCGGCCGAAGGATCGGCGCCGCAATGATGTTCGTCATGGCACAAGACCTCGGAACCCTCGCCCAGCAGACCGCGGACCGGCTGGCCGAGAAGCACGTCGGCGCGGTGGTGGCCGCGATGGCGGACGACGCCGTGGAGATCCGGGGCTCCGGGAGCACCGGCGCGGCCGACGGCCGTACTCCGGCACCGGACACTCTCTTCGAGATCGGGTCGGTGACGAAGCCGTTCACCGCCCTGGCCCTGGCACGCCTGGTGTCCACCGGCCGGGCGGGGCTGGACGAGCCGCTCGCCGATCTGCTGCCCGCCGGGACGGCCGTACCGTCGCGCGGCGGCCGGCAGATCTCCCTGCAGCACCTGGCCACCCACACCTCCGGCCTGCCCCGACTGCCCCGGGGCATGCTGCTCCAGGCCCTGCTACATCCGTCGAAGCCGGATCCGTACGCCGACTGCACGGCGGACGCCCTGCTGTCCGGACTGGCCGGGACGCGCCTCGGAGCCGTGCCGGGACAGCGCTTCCGCTACTCCAACCTCGGGGCCGGACTCCTGGGGCTGGCCCTCGCGCGCCGGGCCGGCACGGACTACGAGTCGCTCATCGTCCAGGAGATCTGCGCCCCGTTGGGCATGAAGGACACCATCGTGACGGTGGACGAGGCCCGTTCGCGACGCAGTGCGCAGGGCCATGCCCGGCGCCGGCGGCCCGTCACACCGTGGCACCTCGCGGACCTGGCGGGCGCCGGCGCCCTGCGGTCGACCGCGACGGACCTGGCGGCCTTCGTACGCGCGCAGTTGGACGGGGGCCCCGAAGGACTGGCCGACGCGATCCGCCTGAGCCGATCGGTGGAGCACCGTACGAGCCCCTTCGGCTGGGTGCACCTCGGCTGGACGGCGCACCGCCTCCACCCCCGGCAGGGCGCCCACCTCCAGATCTGGCACAACGGAGGGACGGGGGGCTTCTCCTCCTTCGTGGGCTTCGACCCGGAGAAGCGGCTCGCCGTCATCGTCCTCGGCAACACCAGCGGCCGCCCGGTGGACCGCCCCGCCTTCGACCTCCTGCGCACGCTCCAGCAACAGCGCGCATCCGGGCCCAACTGACCGGCATGCGAGTCCTGGACGGTGCGAGACCTGATGACGGGTCAACTGGAACGGTGCGCGTTGTAGAGGGCCTGCGGGGCGTCCCGCGCCCCTCACGGAGGACGGGGTCCGGCGGCGCGTAGGCCGGCGCGCGGTTCAGACAGCGGATTCTTCTCGGGCAAAAGCCCCCGGAGAGAACGACGAGCGTGATGCATCATTCAACATGATTTCGACGTGTTGCACCGTTTTCCATCACGGCCAATACGCATGCCGGTTCCTGCGAATCGGAGTAGGATGAATCATCTCTGGGTAATGCTGAAAGCCATCCCAGATCCCCCTCACATCATTTCGCGCCTCCTTTCGGGAGCCCAGAACGCCCGCGCGGCTCACGACCACCGCAGCGGAACCCCACCCGGCGTGCACGCACCCAACCGGGGAAAGCACGGGGGCAGTCATCATGAACCCGTCCATCGACCCACGCGCCGGCGGCCCCCTCGGTGGCTCGCCGGTTCCTCCACGACCCACGCGGCCCGCCCGCCACCAGAGCCACTACGTGCGGCCGCCGACGCCCGAGCCACCGCCACCGGCGGCGACGGGCCCCTCCCGGTTCGCCTACGACGACGTCACCCGGTACCTGTGCGCTGCGATGCACACCGACAGCGGCCTCGCCCGCAAGACCGTTGCCCGGATCATGGACGAACCCCGCCGAGCCGCAGCCTCCTCACCCGGTCTGGACCTGGCCTGTGTTCTCCGGCACGCCCTCGCCGCCCGCCGTCGGCAGCGCCGCCGGGACCTCGCGCTCTCACTCCTCCTGCTCATCCTCGTCGTCCTGATCGGCCTGCTGGTTGCCTTTTCATCCACCTATGAAATTCTGCCCGCCGCCTACGCGGTTTCCCTACTCGTGGGCTGTCTCACGGCATGGGCGATAGTGGCTGTCGAAATATTCTCGACGCACTATGGAGTCGTCTCACGGCAGCTCAAACGAGAGAACTTCGACCCGAGCCGTGCCCCCCGTCCCAGGAACAGAGGGGACGCCGCCCGCATCGACGCGATCGAACTGCGTGACCGCGGCAACGTCGTGATGTCCTCGCACTTCGCCCCCTTCGTCGGGCACGGCGACATCTACAGCACTTGGTCGTTCGCACTGAACACCGCTCGCCCGGAGAAGGGAAAACAGATCACGCCGTTCACCATCCACGACCTGAACGAACACATTTCTGCCAGGGTCGGGGCCCTCCGACTGCCGGGCATGGAAGTGGCCGAGGTGCTGCTGATGAACGGGGCCGACCTCTTGTTCGGAATCGACGGCCGCACACGATCCGAAGTGCTGCGAAACCCGGCCGGACCACCCGGGGCACACGTCTCGGAGTCTCTGCTGAGAGAGCTGCGCGAAGTCGACACGGCCCGAGCACGGCCGTACCTGGCGATCCGCGTTACGGGGTGGGGCGGCGAGCTGGTCAGCACCTTGTTCCTGAGATGTACGGTGCTACCTCACCGCGAAATAGCATTCATCGAGGGAAGCAATTGCCTGCTCTCGCCCGTGAATGAGAAATACCGGGCCGTGGACCTGATCCTGAACTCCCCCACCCTGCGCCAGTGGTTCTCGCTCGTGGGCCTGGCCGCCCTGCGCACGCCGGTCCTGCTGATCTGCGCCCCGTTCTCCTTGATGGGAGATCTCCTCGCACCATTCTCCAGGCGGCGTGAACAAAGACGCCAAGCACGTCAGATCCGCCTGCGCACCTTCAACTACGGCGCCGAGTTCAGCGTAAGAGAGGCCGCGAGCAGCCGGCTCTACTACCGCTACTTCCAGATGCTGGACCGAGAGCTGTACGCCCAGACCGTCGAACACCGTGTACTGGATTCCCTCGTGCAGTTCCTCGAGGATCACAACATAGACTCCAGCGAACTCATCCAGAGGCAGACGACCATCTACAACTCTGGCCTCTTTGCCGGGCGCGACATTTCTGTCACCCGCTCGAATGTTCAGGCCGGAGCCGGCCGTCCCCAGCCCGTGAAATCGGGGTAGCGCAATGTCCGATCACGGCATGAGTCACGTCAGCGGCATCCAGGCAGGTCGCGACGTGCGAATCGAGCAGAGCACGGTCACCGTGGGCCATTCCACGGCGACCGGCGCTCCGGTTTCCACCGAGTACGCGACAGCAGTTGCCGAGCTGCGCAGGGCAGTGAGCCTGCTGGTCGGTGAGCTGCGCAAAAACGAGGAGCAGTACGAGGACGGCGCGGAGCTCGTTGAAGCTGGGGAGCGGATCGAAGCGGAACTCGACCGGGACGAGCCTCGCTGGAGCAGCATCCAGCGATGGCTTGGCTTCATCGCCCCAGGCGTGCACGCGACGGCCGCCGTCGCAGCCGACGTGGAGGCGATCCAGGGCGGCGTGACGACTCTCCTGACGGCCCTCATCTAGGGCCTGTTGTGACGGTCCTTCTGATGAGTTGCGGAAAAGCTCCCCGACCGTGTTGGTGTCAGTCGATGAGCCACGGCCACACGGGCTCGGGCGCTGCTCGACGGTCAGGTGGAGCGGGCTCCGCTACCGCTTCAGGTAGGCCAGGACGGCCAGGACGCGGCGGTTGTCGTCCGCAGAGGGGTCGATCCGGAGCTTGGTGAAGATGGCCGCGGTGTGCTTGGCGACCGCGCTCTCGCTGATGAACAGGGTCCCCGCAACAGCCGCGTTGGAGCGGCCCTCGGCCATGAGGCGCAGGACGTCCAGCTCGCGCGGCGTGAGCTCCGCCGTGGTGCCGCGGGCGTCGCTGCGGGCCAGCAGCCGGGCGATGACCTGGGGGTCCATCACCGTGCCGCCCGCGGCCACGGTGCGTACGGCGTCGACGAACTGGGCGGTGTGCGTGATCCGGTCCTTGAGGAGGTAGCCGATGGCGCCCTGGCCGCCGGCGAGCAGTTCGTGCGCGTAGAGCTGGTCCACGTACTGGGACAGGACGAGGACGGGCAGCGCCGGCCGGGACCGGCGGGCTTCCAGGGCCGCCTGGAGTCCTTCGTCGGTGAAGGTGGGCGGCAGCCGGATGTCGACCACGGCCACGTCCGGCTCCTCCTCGATGAGGGTCCTGAGCAGGGCGGGCCCGTTGTCGACGGCTGCCACGACGTCGAAGCCGTGGTCCTGGAGGGTGCGCGTCAGCCCGTCCCGGAGGAGGACGAGGTCTTCGGCAAGGACGACGCGCACGGTATCTCCAAGGTCGCGGTGGTCGGGCCGCCCCGCGGGCTGTGCAGGACGAGGGTTCCGTCGAAGGGTTCGATGCGGCGCCGCAGGCCCCGTAGGCCGCTTCCGTCGGGGTCGGCGCCGCCGCGGCCGTCGTCCGCGACCGTGACCCGCAGGACGCCCGCGGTGTGGCCCAGGCGGATCCGGACCTCGGGAGCGCCGGAGTGCTTCGCGGCATTGGCGAGCAGCTCCGCGACGGCGAAGTAGCCCGCTGACTCGACGGGGGCCGGGAGCCGGCCGGGCAGGGCCGCCTCCACGTGCACGTCGACGTGGCTGTCGAGGGCCAGCGAGCGCACGGCGTCGCCGAGGCCCCGGTCGGCGAGGACGGGCGGCAGCACGCCGTGGACGAGCTCGCGCAGGTCCTGGAGCGCCCGCTGGGAGGTGGCCCGTACCTCCTGCAGCAGGGCGCGGGCGGCCGGCAGGTCGTGGTCGAGGAGGCGGGTGGCCTCGTCCAGGGTCATGCCCAGGGCGACGAGCCGGGCCTGTGCCCCGTCGTGCAGGTCCCGTTCGATGCGCCGCAGTTCGGCGGCCTGGACGTCGAGGACGTCGGCCCGGGATCCGGCGAGGTGCTCGATGCGGCGGACGAGTTCGGTGCTGTAAGGGGCGGCCAGCAGCCGCCCGCTCCAGCGCCCGTGCAGCCGCAGGACGGCGGGGGCCAGACACAGTCCGGCGGCCGTGAACCCGAGGCCGAGGACGAGCGCGGCGAGCATCCCCGTCGTGGAGTCGACCAGGACGAAGGCGTACCAGTTGCCGTCGCCCAGGAGCCGCCATACGAAGGGCTGGACGGCCGCGCCGAAGAGCCCGTACCAGACGAGGGACGGCGGTACGGCGGCGAGCAGCGCGCCGGTCCACGGCTCCGCCCAGGCCCAGCGCAGGTCGTGCCAGAACCCGGTGTCGCCGAGGAGCGCGAGGGCCCGTCGGCGGCGGCCTCCTGGACCGGTGGGGAGGGGCGGGAGCGGACGGGGCGGGCTGATCGCCGTCCCCGTCCAGCGGGCGGCCCGGTCGCGGTAGCGGTCGGACATCCGGCGCAGGACCGTCGCGGCGGGCGGGAGCAGGAGGAAGCCGACGCCGACGGGCAGGAGGAGCAGGGCGCCGATCACGAGGCTGCCGGCCCCGGACACGGCGAGCGCGGAGAGGGACAGCAGCTGACAGCGGCCCCAGTCGGCCGGCACACCCCTGGTGCCGTGCCGCAGCCTGCTCCCCTGCCCCGCCATTCCCACCTGTCGCCCCGTCATGTCAGCGCGCTCCGGGCGCCGTTGTGACGATGATCCTATCCGGCGCCGCGTGTGCCGTCCGGCGGGCGGCGGCGATCCACGGGAGCGCGGCGGCCAGACTCGCGGCTCCGAGGATCAGCATGGGCGCGGTCGCCGCGGCCGTCTCGTCGGTCACGTACAGCATGCCGAGGTTGATCAGGGTGTGGAAGCCGCCCGCGAGCAGCAGCCGGTTGCTGCGTACGCCGTCCAGGGCCAGGCCGAGGATGACGGACATCGCGGTGGTGGCCAGCAGGAACCCGGCGGCGAAGGCCGGCGCCTGCGCGAGGACCGGTACGTGCCACAGGCCCCAGACGACCCCGACGGCCGCGGAGGCGGTGACCGGGCCGAAGCGGGTGCGCAGCAGCGGCTGGAGATAGCAGCGCCATCCGATCTCCTCGGCGCAGGCGCCGAGGAGTTGGGCGGCCACGACCAGGGCGAGGGGGTGGGCGAGGGCCCGGGGGGCGGTGACGGGGAGGGAGCCGGATGTGAGCAGGCCGCCGCCCACGCACAGGGCGGTGATCAGGACGGGAGTGAGCAGCAGGGCCGCCCGGCGCCCGCCCGTTCCGTCGGCGCGGTCGCGGGTGGGCAGGGTACCCGCGAGCCGCTGCCTGGTCCGGCCCGGCCACAGCAGCGCCACGGCGGCCACGGCGACGGCGGGCCCGAACTGCGTCAGTTGCACCACCTCGGGCGGGATGCCGGAGGCGGTCTGGAGACCTCCGCACACCCCCGCCGCCACGAAGGCGACCGCGAGGAACACCCCCGCTTGCGCCGCCCAGGCCGTCCGCGGCGCCCGCGGCGCCCGCCGCCGACCCCGCTCGTGCGCCTGCTGCCGTTCCCGTTCCCGTTCCTGTTCCTGTTCCTGTTCCTGTTCCTGTTCCTGTTCCTGTTCCTGTTCCTGTTCCTGTTCCTGTTCCTGTTCCTGTTCCTGTTCCTGTTCCTGTTCCTGTTCCTGTTCCTGTTCCTGCATGCTGCCCGGCCTCCCCTGGTTCGCTGCGGGGCGCGCCCGTCACGCCCACGTCGACTCTGCCGCCAGGGATCCGGCCGGGCCTTGTACGTGGCTGCCGAAGCGGGGTGTACCCAGGTGCACCCCTGGGTCCGGGGCCAACGGGATCGCGGGGCCGTCTTCGGCATCGTGCCGGTGACGCTGTTCCAACAGCCTTTGCAGGACGCGTGGTCCACGGTTCGCCGCCGGTCGGCGACCGCGGTGCGGGGCCTGACGCACCACTCGGACGGGACCCTCTCCACGTGGTCGTCGTTCTCGCTCGGTCACCTGCACACCTCCGCGCTGATCGTGGACGGCGACGGCACGCACGACCTCGCGCCCGGTGCCGTGTGACAGGCGAGGCCCTGCGCACGCGGATCTCCCGGGGCGTCACCGACCGGTGGGAGCACCAGATCCAGGACCACGTGCCCTTCCGCCCCACGGACGTCATCGAGTACGTGCTGCGCGACGACCGGATCCACCACTGGGCGCCGGTCGCCCCGGCCCTGTTCCACCTGGCACTGGTCCACGCCCACGGCCGGGGTCCCGTGGAGCGCACCGAAGCGAGGGCGGTACGCCGGGCCGGGCGCGCCGCAGGACGGTGAGGTGGCGGGCCAGTGCCACTCCGGCGAGGGCCGCGACCAGGGCGCAGACGCCGCCCCAGCCGGCCAGGCCGTGGACCCGTACGCCGAGCCAGGAACCCGCGCTGCCGCCCGCGTAGGCGCAGGTCATGTAGGCGGTGTTGAGCCGGGCGCGGGCGTCGGCGCGCAGGGCGAAGACACGGGCCTGGTTGGCGATCATGCCGGACTGCATCGCGACGTCGAGCAGGAGTGTTCCGGCGACCAGCGCGGCGAGTCCAGGCGTGCCGCCCCGGGAGCCGACCGCGAGGAGCGCGGCCGCGGCGAGGACGGCCAGCAGGCAGACGAGGTTCACGGCGTCGGCGCCCCTGCGGTCGACCTGCCGTCCGGCGAGTGGCGTGCAGAGGATCGTGACGGCGTTGACGAGGGCGACCAGTCCGACGGCGTGGACGCCCAGGCCGTACGAGGGGCCGGTCAGGAGCAGCGCCATGCACGTCCAGACGGCCGAGAACCCGGCGAAGACGGTGGCCTGGTACAGGCACGAGCGGCGCAGGTCCGGTTCGCCGCGCCACAACCGCAGCGGCTCCGCGAGGAGGGAGCGGTACGGGTGGCCGGAGGGCGGGTCGGTGGCCGGCAGGGTACGGGCCAGGACGGCCGCGAGGAGCAGGACGACCGCGGCGGCCACGAGGTAGGGGGCGCGCCAGCCGAGGCGTTCGCCGAGTGTCGCGCTGAAGGTGCGGGCGAGGAGCATGCCGGCGAGGGAACCGCTGAGCAGGGTGCCCATGACCGCTCCGCGGCGGTCCTCCCCCACCAGTCCGGCGGCCAGCGGTGCGACGAGCTGCGCGGCCACGGTGGTGAGGCCGACGAGCCCGCTCGCGGCGACGAGCGGCCCCAGGGCGGGCGCGCATCCGGCGGCGACGAGTCCGGCTCCGGCGAGGCCGAGGAGCGCGACGAGGAGGGGGCGGTACGGGATCCGGTCGCCCAGGGGAACCAGGAGGAAGATCCCGGCCGTGTAGCCGAGTTGTGTGGCCGTCACAACGTGGGCGGCGGACTCCTGCGGGGCGTCGAGGGCGGCGGCGACGAGGGGGCCGACCGCCTGGGGGAAGTACACGTTGCCCACGCCGACGGCGCAGGTCAGGGACAGCAGCAGGAGCATTCGTCGGTCCACGTCGGCGGACCGTCGCGGACGGTTGGGTGTCATGGGGAGAGTTGACGGCACCGGGTCGTCAGCGCCAACGGATGTAGCCTGGGGCTTAATGATCACGTTCGAACTGGGGGTGGAGGACCTGGCGGACACCCGTTTCGCCCTGTCCCCGCTGTACGAGACCGTGCTGAGCCTGCGGGTGCTGCGCGAGCCGGGCCTGTCCGCGATCCATCTGCCGTGGCGCAGGGCCGTCCTCCGGGGCGACCTCGGTGGCACTGGTGACGCCGGCGGCCTCGGCGGCGTCGGCGGCGTCGGCGGTCTCCGTCCGGGCGACGTCGAACTGCTGATGTCGCTCATGCCGGTGCGGCGGACCCTGCCCGACTTCCTCACGCCGCGGCCCGCCCGCTTCGACGGCTCCTTCGAGGAGGAACTGGCCGTCGTGGCGCGCACCCCTCCCGCTGTGGTGCGGCGCGACCTGCTGGCCGCGCACGCTCCCGACCCGCTGCCCGCACCGCTGGAGGACGCCCTCGGCGACAACGCCGCCGTGGCAGGGCTGCGCGACGCGCTCTGCGCGGCGCTGCGCCGGTACTGGGAGGCGGCCGTGCGGCCGGTGTGGCCGCGCATGCGTCTGGTCCTGGAGGCGGACATGACCTATCGGGCCAGGCAGCTCGCCCTCGGCGGGGCCCGGCTGCTGTTCGCCGACATGCATCCGAACCTGCGCTGGAAGGACGGGGTCCTGCACGTCGGGCAGATGATCAGCCGGCATCACGTGCAGGCCTCCGGCCGCGGTCTGCTGCTGGTGCCGTCCGTCTTCGCGCACAAGCCCGCACCACCCGTCGACCCCGACGGGCCCCCGGCGCTGGCGTACCCGAGCCGCGGTGCGGCGACGCTGTGGGAGTCGGCTCCGGTGGTGACCCCGCCGGCCCTCGCCTCCCTGCTGGGGGCTCCCCGGGCCCGGCTCCTGGGCCTGCTCGAGGAGCCGCTCGCGACCGTCACGGTCGCCGGGCGGCTCGGGGTCACCCCGAGCGCCGTCTCCCAGCACCTGCGGGTGCTGAACGCAACGGGCCTCGTCACGCGGACACGTGACGGACGGCACGTCCTCTACCGCCGCAGTCCGCTCGGCGACCTGCTGCTGGACGGCTGTGGCCCGACGGCCCTCTGACCGCCGTCCCGCTTCATGCCTGCGCGGTCGGACGCTGCCGGTCGGCCAGGGCGTACAGGCCCGTGACGACGGCGCCGCGGCGGCGTTTGGCCTCGACGGTCGTCATGCCTGCGTGCAGGGCCGTCGAGCCGTGGGCGTAGGCGTCCTGGATGGGCAGGTAGTACATGAGGTTGAAGTACAGATGGGGTGCTGCGTGGGTGCGGTCGACGGCGACCGCGCGGATCCACGTGGTGGACGCGTAGTGGTAGTACAGGCAGAAGCCGGCCATGCGTCGGCCGTCGTAGGCGGCCACCACGCGTGCCGCGCTGCCCATCGCCGCCGCCTGCCGCTTGAGCAGCGCGGTCATCGCGGCGATGCCGTCCCGGTCGTGGCCGTGGTCCTGCTGGTGGCCGGCGAGCAGGACCCCGGCGTCCTCGGCGCAGTCCGCGAGGGTGAGGTGCCGTACGTCCGGTCCGTTCACGGTGAACTCGCGGTGTTCGCGGCGCACGCCGACGCGGCGCCGTGAGGGCAGGGAGGCGACGTACCCCTCGAAGTCCGCGCCGGGCAGCGGGATGAGGGCGTCGTCCTCCAGGTGGACGGGGTCGTCGGGGTAGAGGGGGGCGAGCCGGGCGGTGGCCTCGGCGGTGAGGTAGGGCCACCAGTGCGTGGTGCCGTTGCGGTCGGCGAGTGCGCGGGCGGCGTCCCGCAGGAGGGTGAGGCAGGCGTGGCGTCGTACGGGGCCCAGGCCGGGGGCGGTGAGCGGGGTGTTGTGGTAGCCGCGGCGGGCTCCGGCGATCACGCGGGGCCGCAGCCGCGGGGGCAGGAGGCCGCCGGGCCTGTAGGCGTCGTTCGGCTCGTCGTGCACCAGGTGGAGGGGCGCCGCGGCGATCAGTTCTCCGTCGTCGTCCCGGACGAGCGCGTACGAGGCGCTCGCGGTCGGATCCTCCTCCTCGGCGGCGAGCCACCGGTGGGAGAGGTAGAGGCCGGCCCGGCGGGCGAGCCGCTCCCACTCTGCGGCCGGGACGGCGTGGACGGACTCGACGAGCATAGTGATCAACGGGGATCCCTCCGGCGGTGACGGCTGGCGGACTTCAGGGCGGGAGCGGCGGCCATGGCGATCAGGCAGGCCACGGCTTCGGCGCCCCAGGGGAGCAGGGGCCCGGCCTCGAGGAGCAGGGTGAAGAGGGCGGGGGCCGCGACCATGCCGATGGCCCACGAGAACTGGTAGAGGCCCTGGGTGAAGCCCCCGGCCGCTTCGGGGGTGAGGGTGACCGACAGCTCGCTCAGTGCCGGGCCCAGGAGGATCTCGGCCACGCTGAACAGGGTGATCGCGGCGACGAGGGCGGCCCAGGCGGTGAATGCGAGGGAGGGCAGGCCGGGCAGCATGAACGCCCCCATCCCGGCGGCCATGACGAGGTATCCGGCCGCGACGGCGCGGCGGGGCGCCTTCGGCGCGAGATGGGCGGTGACCACCGTGGAACACCCGGAGACGATGACGGTGTTGACGACGAACAGCAGGCTGGCCGCAGACGCGGGAAGCCCGAGGGCCCGGGTGGTGTAGAGGGCGACGAGGACGGACAGGGCCGCCTGGGCAAGTACGTAGGGCAGGTTCACCGCGACGAGCAGCAGGTAGCGGCGGGTGTGGTCGGTCCGGGGCACCCGTGCGCCGGGCGGCGGCCCGTCCGGCTCGGGCGGGGTGGTGGTGAGGGTGGCGAAGCAGAGCGCGGCGAGCAGGTAGGTCGCGGCGTCGACCGCGATCAGCCACCACAGGGCGCCCTTCCCGAAGAGCGTCAGGGCCCCTGCGGCGGCCGCCGCTCCGGCGGCGAGGCCGATGTTGCGCAGGGAGCCGGTGAACGCGAACCACGCACGCTCCTGGCCGGGTTCGGTGACGTGCAGGATCAGGGTGCGCTGGGCGGTGAAGTACATGTTGATCCCGGCCTGCACCAGTACGTGGACGGCGGCGACCTGCCACAACCGGTCGGCGAACAGGAACAGGGCGAATCCGAGGGCGGACAGGACGTTCGCCGCGACGACGACCGGCCGGGGCCCCAGACGGTCCATGAGCTGGCCGGCGAGGAAAGTGACGGGCAGGGCGATGGCCTGTCCCACCGTCATCGCCATGCCGACGTGCGACGGCGGCAGGCCCTGTACGTCGGTGAAGTAGAGCAGCCCGAGGGGCAGAAGCATGCCGTTGCCCACGGAGTCGATGAGGTTGCCGGTGACGAACCGGCCGTGCCCCCGCAGCTCGGGTATGCCCAGCCGGGACGCGGTGCTGGGGCGGCGGGTCCCGGTGGCCGCGCTCATCGCACCAGCAGGGAGGTCAGCCTGCCCAGGACGCCGGCCGCGGGGAAGCCGGTCCTGGCGTGCAGGTCCGTCAGGGCCCGCACGGTCGGCGCCTCCTGTCCTTCGGGGAGGGTGAGGACGACGATGTCGCCGCGCGGGGCTCCGTCGATGACCAGCTCGTGCGCGGTGACGACGGTGACGTGCTCACGGAGCTCGGCCAGCGCAGCCGGGGGGACGGGACCGTCGGTGAGGAACTCGACCGCCCACCCGGTGCGCCGTACCGGCCCGCCGCCCGGGGGGAGGCCGCGGGCCATGCGGGCGAGGGTGGTGAAGGTGTTGGTGCCGGACGCGGCGCACGACAGGGTCGTCGCGCCGCCGATGCGCGGGTTGACCTCCAGGACCACGAAGCGGCCGCCCGTGTGGACCATGTCGACGTTGACCGAGCCGTACACCCCGAGTTCCCCGCAGAGCCGGACCAGGGCACGGGCGACTGCGGCGAACGCGGCGTCGGCCTCGGGGTGGGGCCCGCACCAGCGCAGGTCGGCGAAGGTGAAGACCGGGTCCGCGCCCGCGCGTCCGGTCCAGCACAGGGGCAGGACCTGGTAGGAGCCGGGGCGTCCCACGATGTCCACGGTGCAGAGGTCCCCTTCGACGACTTCCTCCAGCACCGCCGAGGCCTCCGGGGGGCTGGCCAGCCAGGCGTCCAGGTCGGCCGGGGTGCGCAGGGTGCGGATGCCGGCGCTGGTGGAGTCCCAGACGGGTTTGGCCATGAGCGGGTAGCCGATCCGGGCGGCCTGCGCGCGCAGTGCGTCCCGGTACGCGGGTACGGGCAGGCCCCCGCCGGCCAGCAGCCCGGAGTCCGCGCGGATGCCGTCCGGTACGTGGAGACCGGCCCGTCTACAGAGCTGTTTGGTCTCCCACTTGTCCACCAGCAGCATCGTCGCCGCGAGCGGTGTCATGACGGTGGGGATGCCGGCGGCGTCGAGGAGGGACGCGGCCGTGGCATCGCGCAGCGCGTTCTCGCAGGGCAGGGAGATCGACACCGCGGCGTCCGCTCCCCAGGCGGCGACCGTGTTCGCCAGTTGCCGGGGGGTGACCGCGCGGTCGAGTCTGTGCCGGTGGCCGGGGAAGTCGTCGTCGCCGGCGCTGCCGCTGGTGTGGAAGAGACCGGCTTCGATCCCCTGGGCGGCGAGGGCGCGTACGGCCTGCTGGATGTAGGGATCGGCGCGGCGGATGCCCACCGACCGAAGGAATGCGATCTTCCGCATCGGTGTGTCAGCCCACTTCCACTCGGGACCGGGCGACGACGCCGGCCGCCAGGTCGCGCGCCTGGCCGGCGGTTGCCGCGCGGGCCACGACGTGTCCGATCCGGCATGCGGAGTCCGCCGGCTCCGGCACCGTGTCACCGGGCTGCAGGTGCAGCTCGCCGTGTGTGCCGGGGACCTGCGGGATGGAGGCCCGGCGCAGTACCCCGCCGCGTACGGGCAGCAGGAAGCGGATCGAGGCGGCGGCCGTGGTGGTGGCGGCGGTGTCGGGGACCCGGCCGAGGACGGCCTGGAGGTGGGCCACGGCCTCGCTGACGCCGGTCGCGGCCTCCACGACCTCGCACAGGTTGTCCCCGGGCAGGCGTGCTCCGGTCTCGATCACGTGGGGCGTCCGCGAGCCCGGTGGGATCTTCAGCTCCGTGTGCGCGATGCCGTTGCGGACGCCGACGGCGAGCGCGGCGCGCGCCGCGGTGTGCTGCACCGCCCGTTCGAGCGGGCCGTCCAGGCCCGAGGGGCAGGTGTGTCCGGTCTCGATGCGGTACCTGCCGCGGGTGGTGTCCTTGGCCACGACCGGCAGCGGATGGGCCACGCCGTCCGCGACGACCGTCTCGCAGGAGTACTCCGCCCCGGGGACGTACTCCTGCAGCAGGGCCCTGGTGTCGAGCCGGAGGCCGTGCGGCTGCGCGTGGGTGAAGCGCTGCGCCGCGGCCAGGGCGGCGGTGAGCCGGTCGGGGCCGTCCACGACGGACACCCCCCACGAGCCGCCCTGCTCGGCGGGCTTGACCACGAGCGGCCAGCCGAGCCCGCCCGTCCGCGCCACCCGGTGGGCCTCGTCGGCGTCGTGCGCGACCGCCCAGCGGGGTGCCGGGATCCCGGCGGCGTCGAACGCCTCGCCCATCAGGATCTTGTTCCTGGCCGCCCGGGCGAGCAGCGAATCGTTGCCGGGGAGGCCGAGGCGTTCGGCCAGGAGTGCGGCGAGCGGAGTGAACAGCTCGAAGCAGGCGGCGACGCCCTCCAGGGCGTGGCTGCGGCAGAAGGCCTCCATGTCGGCCAGCGCCCTCGGGGTGTCCGTGAGGTCCGTCGCGCACACCCCGGCGAGCGCGGAGCGCAGCCGGTCGGGGTAGGCGTCGTGGACCTCCTTGTGGGTGGCGGCGTACAAGCGCAATCCCAGCCGGTCAGCGGCCTCGACGAGGAAACGGCCCGCGTTCCCCATCGGCTCGATGACCAGTACTCCCGGGCCGCCCGGGCCCGCACCGATAGTCATTCGCCCAGCAAAGCCGCAGGCGGGACGGGGCGGCTATGGGCCTGACAGACGAAAATAACTCGCCGCAAAGCACGCCGACTTGGAGCAAAGACCAATCAACCGGTGAGTAACAGGGCGGCATTTGGTGCACACGACCCATGGAGCGGCGCGCGCGTCCCGTGGTCGGATCGCCGGGCCGGGCAAACCCGCACCACCCGCGACCCGAACGGGGAACGAGCATAGTGACCAGCCTGCGCCAGCAGCTCGCCGACCAGATCGAGCAGGGCGTCATACCGCCCTACCAGTACTCCTATCCGCCCCGCTCCACCTACCGCCCCCTCCCGGAGGGCAAGTGGACCATCCCTGACGTATGGGCCTCGGACCTCGCCAACTACCAGGTCCCCGAGCTGAACCTGTACCTGCACGTCCCCTTCTGCGACCGCAAGTGCGGCTTCTGCAACCTCTACACGATCATCAGCACCGACGAGGACGTCTTCGACGCCTACACCGACGCCCTGTGTACGCAGTTGGAGGACCACGCCGAGATCATCCGGGCCCGCCGGCTGCGCACCGTCTACATCGGCGGCGGAACCCCGGCCCTGCTCAAGCCCCGCCACTTCGAGCAGATCTTCACCACTCTTGCCCGCATCTACCCCAACTGGCGTTCCACCGTGGAGGAGGTCGCCGTGGAGGCCACCCCGTCCTCCATCGCCGACGCGCCCCACGAGTTCAAGGCCCTCATCGACATGGGCCTCACCCGCGCCAACGTCGGCATCCAGTCCCTCGTCCCCCGCGAGATCCGCGAGGCCGGGCGCGGCGGCGAGGACGAGAGCGCCATCCGCCGCGCGGTCCGTACCGCACAGGAACTGGGCCTGCCCGACCTGTCCACCGACCTGATCATGGGATTCGCCGGACAGACGCCGGAGACCTGGCGCCACAGCGTCGACGAGCTGGCCGCCCTGCGGCCCACCACCATCAGCACCTACTTCCTCACCGTGCGGCCGGACGCCTGGTTCTCCAAGACCGGCGCCTACCAGTACATGTGGCAGCCCGAGCTGTACGAGCTACGACTACGCCCGCCAGGTCTTCCTCGACCACGGCTACGTCCAGGAGGGGTCCGTCCGCTACAAGATCCCCGGCCGTGGCGGCTACGCCCAGAAGGTGCTCACCTTCCACGGCGTGCCCCTGCTGGGCCTCGGTGTAGGCGCCCGCTCGTACACCAGCGTGCTCGACTACATGACCGGGAGCGTGAAGCCCTCGACGGGCGAGGTGGCCGACTACATCAGGAAGGCGCGCAACCACGAGATCACCCCCGTCACCGGCATCGAGCTGACCGGCGAGGAGATCGTCCGCAAGCGCCTCGTCCTCGACTCCTTCGACCTCGACCTCACCGAACTCGACCGCTTCGGCTATCAGAAGCACGCCGCGGAGTTCGAGCCGATCCTGGACGCCGCCGAGGCCAACGGGCTCCTCCACCGGCTCGGCCGCCGCATCCAGCTCACCCCCAAGGGCTTCAAGTACCGTGACGTCCTGTCCTGGATGTTCTACTCCGGGACCGTCAAGGGGCTCGACCGCGAGTACTACGAGAACCTGCACGCGGTGAACGTCCGCGCCCGCAAGAACATGGGTGCCACTCCCGTGCGCATCACCGGCGTCGACCTGCGCGAGGGCGTGGCGTGAGCGACCTGTACGTCGCGGCGGGCGGGGGCGGGGACCCCCTCGGCACCCTGATCGCCGCTCGGACCGTCACCGCGGTCCCGGAGCGGGCGCTGATCGCCACGTACGCGTGGGAGCGCCCCGAGGTCGATCCCACCCACGGGCCGCTCGGGGAGGAGCATTTCACCGGGCTCGTCCGCGATGCGGGCGGCGCCGCCGCTTTCACCCCTGACACGCGTGCCCGACGCCCGGCCGGATCCACCCTGCCCGCTCTGGCCCGGGACCTTCCGGCCCGGCTGCTGCTGCTCGACCCCTCCCGGGGGCTGCAGGCCCTGGCCGGGCAGATCGGAGCCGTGGCCGCCGCCACGGGCGGCCGCATCCGCATCGTGGACATCGGCGGCGACATCCTCACGCACGGCGACGAGCCGGGCCTGTGCAGCCCGTTCGGGGACGCCCTCACCCTCGCCGCCTGCCACCTCACCGGGCTCCCGACGACCGTCCACGTCGCGGGGCCCGGCCTCGACGGGGAGATCGACGAGCGGTCCCTGCTCGGGCGCCTCGCCGGATGCCACCCCCTCACCCCGGGGGCGGCCGCGGTCTCGGCGGCCGGCCGTGCGCTGGCCTGGCACCCCTCCGAGGCATCGGCCCTGTGGGCCGCCGCCGTCCTGGGCGCCCGGGGAACGGTCCGCGCCGTCAGCCACACCCTCGAACTCACCGAGTCCTCGCCGGGGCTGTACCCCCTGCCCCTCGCGGAAGCCATCGGCCACAACCCGGTCGCACGCGCTCTCCTCGACGAGCGGCCCGCCACCCTCCAGGAGGCGGCCGACCTCTCCCACCGGCTGACCGGCATCCACGGGCTGGCTCCCGAGCACGCCCGGGCGCCCCGGCAGGACCGGCCCGCGGGCGGGATCGCCTTCCTCGACCGGGACACGGCCGTCAAGGCCCTCCACGAGGCCGCCGGCGGCGCCGGCCACGTCACCCTCCGGTTCGCCGCCCGCGCCCTCGGCCTCGACTGGACCGACATCCCGGCCCTGCGCAGGCTCCTCGGCTGCGACACCCCGCTGCTCCCGCTGCCGTGAACGCAGCCGGGTCCGGCCGCACCACAGTGCGGCCGGACCCGGCCGTCGGGCCTCGGGCGTCGGGTGCCGGGCGTCGGGTGCCGGGCGTCGGGTGCCGTGGCTACGCGCCCGGCCATTCCGTGCGCAGCATTCCGAACAGCACGCTGTCGTAGCGCTTGCCCGCGACCAGGACGGCGGACCGGCGGCGGCCCTCCTCACGGAAGCCCGCCCTGGTGAAGGCGCGGACGGCCCGCTCGTTGCCGCTCCAGGTGTCGAGTTCGATCCGGTGCAGTCCGAGGGCTCCGAACAGGTGCCCCACCAGCAGGCGCAGCGCGTCGGAGCCGTGGCCGTGGCCCCAGCGGTCCCGCTCACCGATGGTGACGCCGACCGTGGCGAGCCCGGTGATCGGATCCAGGTCGCGGTAGTCCGCCATGCCGATCACCGTGCCGTCGGCCAGGTCCTCGACCGTGAAGACGGCCGACTCCCTCGGATTGAGCCGCAGCATCGTGTCGAATCCGAGGTCCACGGCCTCCGCGGTGACCGGACCGAAGCACGGGTCGCCCCCGGTGGCCCAGTGGACCACTTCCGGGTCGTTGCGCCACTTGAGGTGGTGTCCCGCGTCCTGCGCGCGGAGTGCGCGCAGCCTCACCAGCTTTCCATCGATCATGCACATGATCGTAGGGGCTGACACGGTGTCGGTGATCTTGATTTTTCGGTGGCCCGCAGGTCCGGGCGCCGGCTCGCCTCACCCGCAGGTGAGGGCGGCGCTCAGCCGGCGGGCCTCGGTGGCCACGGCGGACGTGCCGCGCCGGGCCGCCGCGGCCGCCACCGCTTCGGGGACCGGGCCCGTGGCTCCGGAGCGCTCGGCGCAGGAGGCGGCGACCGCCAGTACCTCGCCCGCGCCGCGCACCGAGGGCAGGAGGGCGGGAAGTACCTCGGCGAGGACGGTCCACAGGGTCGCGTGCGCGCCCGCCGCCGCGGCGCAACGGGCCGCGTCCGCGAGCCGGTTGGGCTTGACCGTGCCCAGGGCCGTCATGGCGGCGAGCTCGCGGCCGAGCAGCGGGGCGTCGAGCTCTCCCCGGGCGGCCAGCAGCAGCAGCGCCTCCACGGCAGGGCGGCGGCTGTCCGCGTACCGGCCGCCCAGTCCCGCCGCCACGGCGGCGTGCAGGGCCGGCCCCGCGGGCCCGCCCAGCAGGGCGAGCTGCGGCAGCATCCACGCGCCTCCGTGGTCGTCGGCCGTCGCGGCCAGCGTGATGTGCGGCAGGAGCCACGCAGCCTGGGTGTCCCGGTCCTCGGGCAGCACCGACGCCCGTACGGGGTGCCCCTGGTGCCAGTGATAGCACTGGGTGAATCCCTCGTGCGGGCGGCCCAGCCAGTGGAAGGACTCCGGGAACTCCCGCTGCAGAGCAGGGCGTTCACCCGTACGGAAGACGACCTGCGCGGTGGTGGTGCCGATCCGCTGCCAGGCCCTGTGCACCTGCGGGTCGGGTTCGGCGACGCGGCGCAGCGCCGGGGCCGGTTCACCGTCCGGCCCGAGCCAGGCGGCGAGCCGGGTGCCTTCGGCGGTGCCGAGGCGGGCGGCGGCTTCGGCGGCCGCCCCCGCTGCCGGGTCGTCGCGGCGTATGCGCAGCAGCGCCTGCCCGAAGTCGGCCGGGCCGGGCCGGACGCCCAGCCGCCGGTACTCGGTGAGCCGTTCGACCAGTTCGGCCGCATCCAGGGCGCCCGTGTCCCAGGTCGGCGTGGACAGCAGGAACGGCAGCGGGTCCTTGGACATGAGCGTGTACCCGACCTCGCGCAGCCGCGCCGCGATCACCACCTCCAGGCCTTCCTGGGCGCATTCCTCGTGTCCCCGATGGCGGCGCACGTACTCGGGCTTGAGGCTGTATCCCGGGACCAGCCACAGCAGCGAGGCCACGACGGCGTCCACCCCGCCGAGGCGCTGCGCCTCGATCTCCTGCTCCTTGTAGCGGTGGCCGAGGGCGGAGGAGAGGGCGCGCGCGAGCGGGTGGCGATCGCGGTGGGCGTGCCGCACCAGCCCGTCGAGGGAGCGCTCGAAGTCCGCCACGGTGTGGGCGCGTGACTCGAGGTGGGCCGCCGTCAGCTCGACGGTCTCGGCCAGCCCCTCGGGCGCGGCGTCGAGCCGCCGCGCGGGAGGCACGGGCGGGAGGATGTCCTTGGCAGCGGTCCAGGTCATGCCGCAACGGTAGTGCTGTGGCCGTCGGGCCCGGCACCGGCCCTGCGCGCAGTGGTGGCCGTGCCCCGGGCCGCGCCGTGTGCCGCGTCAGGCGTCCTGCACCTGTTCCGGGCGGGCCGCCGACCCGCTCAGGTACGGCCGGTCCCGGTCCGCGACCGCGGCGATCGGGCCGGCTGCACGGAGCACGGTATCGAGGACGCGGTCCGGTTCGGCGGCGTAGCAGTGGGCGAACCATGCCATGTTTGCCTCGACCACCGCCCAGTCGCCGTCGCCGAGCCGGCCGATGTCCAGGCACACCGCGCCGGGCAGGCCGGCGGCCGTGGCGTCCAGGACCGTACGGGCGAAGGCCCGGCTCCCGGCGTCCAGGGGAGCCGGATCGAGGCGCCCGTGGACGGCGTACCGACTGCCGGTGACGGCCTCGCCGTCAAGGACGAACAGCCGGTACTCCGCGGCGAACTCCACCACGCCGCTCACCAGGACCGGCGTGGAGCCGTCGAGCCCGGCGGGCAGGCTGGTCCCGTCCTCGTGAACCGCGGCGGGCAGAAGGTCGATCTTGGCCGACGGCGGCTTCACGAAGACCCGCTCCCGCAGCTTCCGGGCCTCGCCGAGGGTGGTGAGCCGGACACTGCGCCGCAGGAGGGGGCGCGGTACGTGCGTCAGCCAGTCGTCGTGCGGTTCGAGCAGTCCGATGCCCAGGGGGCCGGCATGGCGGGCGGCCGCACGGGGCCCTCCGTACCAGTGCACCGTGCGCCCTGCGACACCCGTGGCCCGCTCGGTCACGTCGTAGCCCCGCCAGGCCGCCGCCCGGGCGATGAGTTCGGCGGTCGAGGTCCGGGGGGCGGACAGGAGGAGGACGGGCGCGGCGAGGGCTTCCATTCCCGTGAGCCTAACGAACCCTCACGTGGTGGTCCTCACGTGCCGTGGGTACCCGGGGGAAGGACCGGGGCCCCGCATGGCCTGTGCGTGCGCCGTTGCCCCGCCCAGGTGGTCGGGGCAACGGCGGCGTGGACGGGCGGGACCGGGCTCGACGAGACCAGGGCGCACGCGCCGTGCATCCGGTTCAGGCCCTGGGTCCTCGTCCACGGGCGGGAGCCTTTCGGTGCCGTCGAGTTGATGCGGCACCTCAAGCAGGGCCGCGTCCGCATGCCGCCGTACGACCGGCACCCGCGCCCCCACGCACTGCCGGCGGCGGCCTGCGCCCAGCCGGCGAGTTGTGGTCGCCTGCAGCAACATGGTGTTCACCGCATGGCGCACCCGGGGTAACAACCGCTTTCTACCGTGACCGACCGTAGGACCAACGCCTTGAACAGGGTCGCCGGAGACCCTTCATGACGGCCCGTCACTCCCCCGTCCTGCCAAAGGTGCCGCACGGGGCTCCGCACGTCATCGCAGCACCTGCACCCAGCCCCATCGGGAGGCGTCGCATGAGCACCACCGAGTCACCACGGACGACAACGGACACGGCCGGCACGGCCGGCACGGCGGAGACCGCTGCCGACCAGGCGGTCAAGGAGACCCTGGAGGACTACACGCTCCGCTTCGCACCGCGCAGTTACCGCCGGTGGACCCCCATGGTCGTGGCCACCACGGCCCTCGGCGGCATCGCCTACATGGCCGACTTCTCCATCGGCGCCGGCATCGGCCTGGCCCACGGAACGAGCAACGCGCTCCTGGCCATCGCGCTCGCCGCGGTCGTCATCTTCGTCACCGGCTTCCCCCTGGCCTACTACGGCGCGCGCTACAACATCGACCTGGACCTGATCACCCGCGGCTCGGGCTTCGGCTACTACGGCTCGGTCCTGACCAGCATCATCTTCGCCAGCTTCACCTTCATCTTCTTCGCCCTCGAAGGCTCGATCATGGCGCAGGGCCTCGAAATCGGCTTCGGTCTGCCGCTGTGGCTGGGCTACGCCGTCTCCACGCTCATGGTGATCCCGCTGGTCGTGTACGGCATGAAGGCGCTCAGCAAGCTCCAGGTGTGGACCACCCCGATCTGGCTGCTGCTCATGGTCGCGCCGCTGGTCCACCTGATCGCCAACGACCCCGGCACGGTGGACCGCTTCCTGGCCCACCCCGGCACGGACGGCGACGGCGCCGTCAGCACGGCCTCCGTCATGCTGGGGGCAGGGGTGTGCCTGTCCCTGATCGCGCAGATCGGCGAGCAGATCGACTACCTGCGCTTCATGCCTCCCAAGACCGAGGCGAACAAGCGCACCTGGTGGACCGCCGTGGTCATGGCCGGCCCGGGGTGGGTCGTCCTCGGCGCGCTCAAGCAGGCCATAGGCGTCTTCCTCGCCGTCTACATCCTCGCCGAGGTCGGGCCGGTCGCCGCTCCGGAGCCCATCCAGCAGTTCCGCGGCGCCTTCGAGGCGATGATGCCGTCCTGGATGGTCGTCCCGCTGGCCGTGGTCCTGGTGGTCATCAGCCAGATCAAGATCAACGTGACGAACGCGTACTCCGGCTCGCTGGCCTGGACGAACTCCTTCACGCGCGTCACCGGGCACTACCCCGGCCGCATGGTCTTCGTCCTGGTCAACCTGGCCTTCGCACTCGTGCTGATGGAAGCCGACATGTTCAGCTTCCTCAACAGCCTGCTGGGCTTCTACTCCAACTGCGCGATCGCCTGGGTGGTCACCGTGGCGACCGACATCGGCGTCAACAAGTACGTGCTGAAGCTGTCGCCGCTCCAGCCGGAGTTCCGCCGCGGCATGCTGCACGCGGTCAATCCGGTCGGGGTCGTGGCGTTCGTCGCCGCGTCGGGCCTGTCGATCGCCATGTACTTCCACCTCCTCGGCGACGCCCTCCAGCCGTACTCGCCCGTGGCCGCGGCGGTGATCGCCTTCGTGCTCACCCCGTTGATGGCCGTGGTCACCAAGGGCCGCTACTACCTGCGCCGCACCGACGACGGCATCACCGAGCCCCTGCTGGACGGCGACGGCAACCCGAGCGGGGTCACCCTCGACTGCCACGTCTGCGCCCAGTCCTACGAACGTCCCGACCTCACGGCCTGTGTCAGGCACGAGGCGGTGGTCTGCTCGCTGTGCCTGAGCACCGACAAGGCAGGCGACCACGTCCTTCCGGCCACCTCGGCAACCGCGGTGGGGGTGACGCCATCCCGCATCCGGTCGTCGTAGGGGTGGCCCTCGAAGTGGTCCGTCTCGTGGGGGATGAGCCGGGCCGGGCCGTGCCTGTAGGTGGGCGAAAGGCACCCCGCTGTTCCCCGGACGCACGCAGGAAGGCGGGTCCGGCGGCGGACCACCCGTTTCATCCGAGTGCCTCGTTTCGTCGGCGACGTGATGCAGAGCGTGACGGTGCGTGTCAGCGTGATCCGAGAAGGATCCGAACCCCCCGCATCACGAGGAGTCGTCGTCATGGGTGGTAAGCAGCACAAGGGTCAGAAGCCGGGCAGGGGCAGTGAGGCGCAGGCCCATCACCGCCCCGGGGATCCCGCGCACCCCCAGCCGGGCAGGCCGTCGCGTGAGCAGTCACAGCGTGAGCAGTCACAGAAACAGGGCCAGGGCCAGGGCAGGAAGGAGACCGAGCGTCGCCCTGAGGACGACCTGCTGCGCGAAGAGGACCTGCACGACGAGAACCTCTGAGTTTCGCAGTCCTGACCCCCAACGCGCGTGGCCCACGGCGCGGAGGTGACCAACCCGGTCGGCTCATCGGATGTGCCGGCGTCCGGAACGCCGCCCGTGCATGCCCAGGTACACCAGGGCCGCCACGAGGACCAGAATGCCGATGAACAGCAGATAGAGCATGCCTTCGACGGCAGCGCCGATGATGCCCAGCACCATCGCCACGATGACCAGGATCAAGAAGACCTTCACGACGTGGATACCTCCTCGGAGGGGTGAGGGGCCGAGCGGCGGCCGCGATGTCGTCCGTGCCGGACGAAGGGCCTCCTTCTACTCGGGTTCGGGCGTGGTGGTGATGAGGATCTGAGCGGCCTGGGTGATGTTGTCGGCACGGACCGCGCGGGCCATCGCTTTGCGGGCCGCGTCGGCGGTGGTGCCGGGCGGAACCACCAGCAGGGCGAAGTGGTCGTTGTGGCCGCGCGTTACGAGGACGGTGTCGTCGCCGACCGGGTCGGAGTCCAGGTGCACGACCCGGCCGTCGACGACCAGGCGGGCCGGCGGGTCGTTCCAGGCGGACGCGTCCACGCCCACCCGGGTGATCGGGCCGAGGTGCTCGGTGAGGACACTGATCAGCGCGGGCAGCTCGGTCACGATGTCGCGGGTCCGCGGCCACCAGGCGCCGTCCAGGAGCCCCTCCCGGGAGCTCGTGGTCTCAAGCCGCAGCAGGGCCGTACCCGGTTTGATCGCCCAGTGGATCTCATCCGGCAGGAGCAGCGGTGTCGTGGGCGTGAGGGGGACGTCGGAATCAGCCATGCGAGTCGCCCGCCTAGGGGGTGGGGCCGTAGCCGCGTCGCAGGTCGGCACCGGTGCGGTGCCGACCGGGCGAGGTGCACGACCTGTCGTCCTTTCACGGTACTCCCGCTCCCAGCCCCCTCGCCCGCCGGAAAATACCTGGTCAGATCGGCTTTATCACGCCGAACAGGCGTACAGTGAAAGCACCGGGAGTACTTCGCACACCGGCTTTCACGCGGGTGTCATTTCCGGCGATCGCCTAAAAACCGGGCTGCCGACGGGCAGTCCGGGGGCAGGTCCACACCATGACCACCACCCTCGACCGGACCGCGCCCCGCGACCTCGCCACAGGGCTTCCGGCACGCTTGTCCCTCACCCCGAAGACCACCCTCGCAGGTCAGCTGGACGGTGCCTGGTGGCCCCGCACGCGTGACCTCGAAGTCGAACTCCCCCCTCTCGCCGCCGCTCTGGACGAGACCTGGGGCCGCGTCACCCGCGTCACCGTGAATCCCGCCCGCTGGCCCGTCGTCCCGCGCACGGTCGAGGTGGCCGGGCGCGTGCTGCACGTGGGCTGGTTCACCGAACAGGACCCCGACAAGCTGATCCTGCTCTCCTACACCGTCGGCCGCTGGGACCTCCTCGTCGTCCCGCCCGAGACCGCAGTCGCGGCTGCGGCCCGCCTGATGGCTGCCGCGGCGATCCCGGGCAGCGTCCTCACCGCAGGCGTCCTGATGGCCAACGAAGCCGTCATCGGACGCGGCGCCAGCGACGCACGCCGCCGGGAAGCCGCCTGGGAGGACGAGGGCGGGGCCTGCATGTCCACCTTCGGGGAGCCGTTCGGACGAAGCGCCCTCCCACTGTCCGCGAACGGCTGGAGGTGAGTTCCGTGGAGACCCTCGTCCTCGTCTCGGTGGTCATCCTCGCAATCGCCATCGGCGTGCGCTGGATCCACCTGCCGAACGCCCAGCACGACGCGCGGATCGAGGCCCATCGGTTCAGCGACCCCCTGCCGAGGCCTCCGGGCCTGCCGGACGACACCGGTCGTCGAGCCCACCACAAGGGTGCCGACCGGTGAGGAACGGACCTTCCTCCGACCGGGGGCAGCGGGCGGGGCGCCCCGGCGCCCCGCCCCGCCGACTTCTCGCCCACTCCGAAAGGGACACGCGTCCGTGAAGCACATCGAGACCCGAACATTGCCCTCCTTCGGGCACGCCGAGGTCCGGATCATCGCGCACAACCCGGAAGCCGCCCGAGCGGTCGCGGAGGTGCTCCGCCTCGCTTTCGCAGGCACGGAACAGCGCAGCTACCCCGCCCTCGGCGGCAATACCCGCCTCCACCTCACCGTGGACACGGCGACACCCCCGGGTCCCGCCCGCTCGTGGCTGGCCGCCAGCAGGACCCCGGCCGGCACCGGTGCGCACTCCGACGAGTTCTGAGAAGCCCCGACCGGCCCCGGAGCCCACCCCGACACCCCACACACGAAAGGACGCGGTCATGGCCACGCTGCGCGAACGCAAGACGTACCGCGATCAAGTGCTCCGGGTCCTGTACGAAGCCGTCGAGGGCAACCGCCTCCTCGGCATCACCGGATCACAGCTGCGGCGCGACCTCCGGGTACCGGAACAGGACCTGGCCGCCGCCTGTACCTACCTGGCGGGCGAAGGACTGATCACCGTCGACTGGGAACCCGGCAACACCCCGGCGATGGTCACCCTCACCCACGAGGGAATCCGGCGCATGGAGGCCGAGGAGGAAGGGACGGCCACGGGCTCGGCGTGATCCGGACAGCACTAGATGCGGGCGAACCTCTCGGTCTGGTGCGCGAACTCCTGTGCCATGGCCGCGTTGACCGTGGGCCTGGTCCCGCCGATCGTGCGCAGGTAGTCGTCGGTGGTGGGGCGGGCCCGGGCTCCGGTGTCGAAGGTGCGCTCGAACTGGACCTGGGAGACGGTGCGCGCGACATGGGCGATGTCGGCAGGAGTGAAGCCCTCACTGGCGGACGCCAGCGCCGCGCTGTCGGCCTCCGCGCCCGCCCGGGTCAGATAGCTCTCCCACAACGCGGTCCGCGCCCGGTCGTCGGGCGGGCCGATCGGCAGCACGTAGTCGAACCGGCCGTGCCGCAGGAACGCGGAGTCGAGCGTGGTCACGTCGTTCGTGGCACAGACGAGCAACCGTCCGTCCTGGCCCCGGAACCGGACGATCGCCTTGAGCAGTTCGTTCACGACGCCGACGGCGGTTGCGTCGGCGCCGCTCCGGGTCGCCGCGATCTCCTCGACCTCGTCGATGAAGACCAGGACGTGGTCGAGCCGGGCGATCTCGTCGAAGCGCCGGTTCAGCCCGCTGGCAAGCCCGTATTCGGCGGCCAGCCGGGCGGGGAACAGTTCGAGGAAAGGCCATCCCAGACGGCTGGCGATGGCGTGCGCGAACGTGCTCTTGCCGGTTCCGGGCGGACCGAACAGCATCACCGCCCGTGGCAGCTCCACCCCGTGCTGAGCGGCCATTTCGGGGTGGGCCAGTGGCAGGACCAGGCGCCGCTCGATGAGCTCCTTCTCCTTCTGCATGCCCGCGACCTTCTGCCACAGTCCCCCGGGCGGCAGCTCCGCTCCCAGCGACGCGAGCATGCTGACCGCCTGCGGGGTCACCCGCCCTCGCTTCTCGAAGAAGACCAGGCCGGGCCGGGCACCGAAGCCGCAGTTGTGCAGGGCGGTGGCACCGGTCTCACCGTCGGGCAGGACCGCGTGCACCGTGCGGACTCCACTGGCGAACAGCCGGTGCTCCAGGGCGGTGATCAGGTCGCTGCCCAGCCCTTGGTGCCGCCAGGCGGGCGCCATGCTGATGCGCAGGATCCACGCCCGCTCACCCTCCACCCTGCTCACGGCAGCACCGACCACCTCTTCGTCGGCGGTGGCCACCACCGCCGGGTGGAGGGCCTGTAGGGCCGCTACGGTGTCCGAGAGGGGGAAGAGGGGTGACTCTTCGGCCGTGCCGCTCTCCGCGTCGACTCGGAGCACCGCTTCGAGATCGTCCTGGGTGTAGTCCCTGACATGCCAACCCGTCATGGTCAGCTCCGCTTGCTCGGCCGTACTCCCATCATCGGCCGACGCGAGCCGGGGCGCGCACGGAAGCCGCGTGGCGTGCCCGGTCACCGGGGTGCATCCTGGAGGCCACGCCGCCCGTGCAACCGGACGCCGCCCCGCCGCCTGGTTGGAGGCAACAGGATGACTGTCGGAGGGCGCGGGGACCCGGACCGCTGGGACCGCTGGGACCGCTCGGAGAGCTTCGGCGAGGAGCTGCTCGGGGTGTTCCTGGATCGTGCGCATGAGCTGCCACCCCATCTGGTCGGACCGCTCGTCACGGAGACACTGGCCCGGATGGGTGGCCGCGTGCCGCAGATCCTGCTCCAGGACTACGGCCAGCAGCAGCTGGTCCCCCTGCCCGTCGAGGGTGTGGCCACCGGTGATCCGCAGCCCATCGACCGGTCCGAAGCCGGCCGGTGCTTCCTGGAGTCACGCACCGTCGAAGTCTTGTCGCCCGACGGCGTACGGGTCCACCTGCCCCTGCTGGACGGCGGTGACCAGGTCGGGGTCCTCTCGGTCACCCTGGGCAGGATCGACGACGACGTCCGCCGCCTGCTGCGCAGGATCGCGGGCCTGGTGGCCGACCTGCTGCAGACCAAGAACGGCTACACCGACCTCTTCTTCCGGACCCGCCGCAGCGAACCGATGAGCGTGGCCGCGGAGATCCAATGGTCCCTGCTGCCCCCGCTGTCGATGCTGATGCCTCGCGTCGCGGTCGCCGGAGTCCTGGAGCCCGCGTACGCCGTGGCGGGAGACAGTTTCGACTACGCCCTGAACAGCGAGATCCTGCACCTCGCCATGGTCGATGCCATGGGGCACGGCCTGGACGCGGCCACGATGGCCACGGTGGCCATCGGTGCGTACCGTCACGCCCGCCGGATCAGCATCGAACTGTCCGAGATCTACCTCTTCATGGACCGGGCCGTCGCCGAGCAGTTCGACCCGGACCACTTCGTGACCGCACAGATGATGCGTCTGGACACGGCAACGGGGCGCCTCCAGTGGGTCAACGCGGGGCATCCCGCGCCGATGCTGATCCGCGCGCACCGCGTCGTACGCCGTCTGGACAGCCCCACGACCCTTCCCGTCGGCTTCGGAGGGGACCAGCCACAGGTCAGCGCGGTGGAGCTGGAGCCCGGCGACCGCGTTCTCTGCTTCACCGACGGCCTGATCGAAGAACACGAAAGCGGGCAGGAACAGTTCGGCGAGGAACGGCTGATCGACTGGGTGAACCAGCTGGAGCAGGCCGACCACGGGATCCGCGCGGTGGCCCGGGACCTGTCCCACACCCTCAAGAGGGCACGCGGCGAAACCACGTCGGACGACGCGACGATCGTCCTGTTCGAATGGCGTGGATGACGGAAGGCCGTGCCGCACCATGTCCGAAGAGTGATGGCCCCTCGCCCGGCGTCAAGCCCGCGCCGGGTCCGGCGTCGACGCCGGACAGGATGGTGGCCGTCGCCGCGTCCAGGGCGTTGTCGATGTACGCGGCGCCGGTCACGCCGAGGGCCGGCTCGGCGGCGGGAGGTGCGGCGAGCGTGGCGTCTGCGACGTCAGGCCGGTCACCTTCAGACCGCTGCGGGCTCCCCCGTGCCGATCCGTTTGCCCCCGGCAGCGGCCGCGCTGCTCGCAACGCGCACGAGCGTGCCGTTCCTGGTCCTGCGCGCGAAGAGCCGGCGCCGGAACCGGATGCCGAACCGGGCACGGCACCGGACCCGGAACCGGCCGGGTCGCCGGAGCCGCCCCCGGAGCGGCCGCCCGGCGCGGCTTCGGTGGCGCTCGCCGTGGCCGGTGCCGTCACGGGGGTCATGGCGCCCACCTGTGCTTCAGCGGCTGCTGCCGGCGCCGTGCAGACCCCTGCGGAGGGGAGGCGCGCCCGTGCGCCACCCCCGGGGGTCACTTCGTCTGGTAGACGCCGAAGACGTCGAGCACCAGGTCGGCGTCCTCGTGGCCCTGGTTCCAGAAGTTGATGACGCCGTGGTCGCCGTCGCTCGCCTGCACCAGGTTCGGCACGGTCGTGCCGGCCGTCCAGTTCAGGGTGGAAGCGACGGGACGCGTCGCTGCGGGTGCGGCGGGCCCGCCCTCCGCCGGCAGCGCGTAGGGGCTCGGCGCGACCGAGAGGAATCCGGTGCCGCCGGTCTCGGTGACGGTGGCGTTCAGCACGTACGCCTCGACGCCCGCCGGGGTCGCGCTCTCGGGGGTGAACCCCTGCGTGATGTACTCCCGGGCCCGGAACCTGCCGCCGGGCCAGCCGTACGCCTCCTCCCGGGTGTCCAGCGTCCGGAACGGGGTGAAGGGCAGGAAGGCGGCCTTGCTGTCCTTGCTGTAGTAGCCGACGACGTCGACGACCACGTGGGTCGGCGACCAGGCCCCGTTGAAGATCTTGATCGTTCCGTCGGCGGCGACCGGCACGATCACGGCGTTGGCCACCGTCTGGCCGGGCACGAAGTTCAGGTTCGACGCCGTCGGGACGGCGCCGGTGCCGGAGAAGGCGGTCAGGTGGCCCGGCCCCTGGGGTTCGGTCACCGTGACGTTCAGCGCCACGGCCGTGACGTTCTGGGGCACGCCTTGCAGGCCGCCGATCCGGGTCGTGAAGGCACTGCGGGAGGCGAGCATGCCCTTGGTCGTGCCGACGCCCTCACGGGTGTCCACGAAGCGGGCGGGCGCCATCGAGGTGTAGCCGCTGTCCGAGGCCCGGGTGAAGTAGCCCGTGACGTCGGCGATGAGGTCCACCGAGCTCCAGCCGCCGTTGAAGAGCTCCACGTAGCCGTCCTCGCCCACCGGCACGATCACCAGGTTCGGCACGGAGCGGCCGGCCGTGTAGTTCAGGTTCGAGGTGATCGGGCGGTCGTAGCCCGCTCCGGGCCACACGGTCACGTGGCCGCTGTCGACGGTCTCGGTGACGGTGACGTTGAGGGCGACCGCGGTGACGCCGGCCGGGACGGAGGCGTTGCCGGCCACCTTGACCCGCGCGGATCCCTGGCCCGGAACCTTGCCCACGGGCGCGCCGGTGCCGTTGCGGGTGTCGAGGAGCCGGGTCGGCGCGTGCGGGGTGAAGTCGGCGCCGGGGGTGACGAAGGCCCCGCCGTTGGTGGCCTGGACGGCGTTGGTGGTGTCGGTCACCGTCACCTTCACCTGGTACTCGCCGGACTTGTCGTACGTGTGCGAGTGGTGCAGTTCGGCGTTGCCCTGGGCGGTGACCGTGTCGGTCTTCCCGTCGCCCCAGTCGATGACGACGCCGAGTGCGAAGTCGGCGCTCGTGATCAGGGTGGTGAGCTCGATCCCGTGCGCGGTGTAGCTGGTGCCGCTGACGTCCACCGCGAGGGTGGGGTTGGCTCCCGCGTCGAGTGCGGCCTGCTCGGCCGCCGCGGCCGCGGCGGTCTGTGGTGCGGCGGTCTTGGCGCCGGCCCCGCCCCCGGTCCCGGCCTCGGTCCCTGGCCCGGCTTTCCCCTTGGCGGCAGCGGGCAGGGTGGTGCGGATCGTGCGGTCCGCGGGGCTGTGGAAGCCCTCGGACGTGGATGCTTTGGTGATCGCCTCGGCCACGCCGGCCGCGACGGGTACGGGATCAGCCGCTTGCGCGGTGCCCGGAATGATGCCGAGACCGGCCGCCACGAAGGCAGCGGTCATTACGAGTCGGTGGTTGCGCACCGGCCCCCCAGGTGTGGTGATGAGCGAAGAGGGGCCACCGTATGGAAAGTTCCGGCCAAGGGTCACGGGGTTCTGGCACGATTCACTCCATAGGGGCCAACGCTTTACCGGCTGTGCGGTTTGCGATCGACCGGAGCTCGCCTGCCGTTCCCTCGGGACGACGGGCACGACCTGCCGGATCCGCGAGCTGTTCGAACGCGATGAAGGGCCGCCACCCGTGAGGGTGACGGCCCTTCATCGCGCAGGTGTGCGACGGGCGGACCCGGTCAGGCCTTCGCGCCGGCCCGGCGCATGCGGGCGGCGAGCAGGAGCCCGGCGCCGGCGACGAGGGCGGTGCCCGCGCCGCCCGCCATCAGGGTCGTGTTGTCGCCCGCGCCCGTGGTGGCGAGGGGCGCGCCGTTGCCGCTCTGGGCGGTGACGGCGGAGTTGCCGGAGCCGCTGTCGGAGCCGCTGCCGGAGCCCTGGCCGGAGCCGCTGCCCTGGCGCTGGTCCTTCCCGTCCTGGCCCGGGTCGGTCTTGTCCTTTTCCTTTTCCTTGTCCTTGGCCGCCTGGTCCTTGGCACGGGCTTCGTGCTGGCCCGTCTTCAGGAACTCGGCCCGGTCGGCGGGCGTTCCCTTGAGCGCGGCGCGGCCCGCCTTGACGAGCTCCGGCCCGCCACCGTGGATGATCTGGGCGATGGCGACGCTGTTGTCCTGGTCGCGCAGCTCGTGCTGGGTCACCTCCAGGAAGTGACGCAGCTCGGCCGGGGTGGGCGACCCGTTGAGCAGCTTGCTGATCGCCTCGCTCAGGATCGGGCCGTCCCAGCCCTCGTCGATGCGGGAAAGTTCGACGCGGTCGTCAGAGGCCTGGGCGAGGTAGCGGCCGGTCTTCAGGAAGGCGGTGCGGTCGGCGGGGGTGCCCTGGAGCGCCTTCTTGCCGGCCTCCTTCACCGCCGAACCGCCGGTGCCGATCAGCCTGGAGATCTCGACCTTGTTGTCCTCGTCGCGGAGCTCGTGCTGGGTCACCTCGTAGAAGTGGCGCAGCTGCTCCAGGGTCTCCCCGCCCTGGAAGACCTTGTCGATGCCCGCCTTCAGGGCCGGGCCCGCATCGTGGCTGAGCCGCATGATGGCCACGCGGTAGTCGTCGATGCGGATTTTGTGCTGATCCACCTCGATGAACTTCCTCATGGCCTGCGGGCCGTCGGCTATGGCCTTCCGGCCGGCCTCCTTCATGTACTCGCTTGCCATCGGGTGAGCGATGATCGCGAGGATGGTCTTGCGGTCCTCTTCGGCCTGGTCGGGCACGGACTGGTCCGGCGTGGTCGGAGCCGGCTGGTTGCCGGCGGCCGGAGCGTCCGAACCGGCGGCGAACGCCGGTGACGCGATGAGGACGGCCGGAGCAAGGGCAGCGGTGGTGACCGCTGCAGCGATCCGGGACAACTTCACAGACAAAACCCCCTGGAAACGTTTCTTCGCCACACCAGACGCTTGAGCTGCGCCGATGGTTGCACCGGTGCGGCATCCTTTCGAGCCTGCCCTCGCGATCGCCCTTGGCGATTGACAGTCGGGGCACCCGCGGGCACGATTTCACTACTTCCTTAGTGAAAGGAGGATGAGCAGGCGTGATCGAGTACCGCATCGACCGGCGCAGCGGTGTGGCCACCTATCTCCAGATCGTGCAGCAGACCAAACAGGCTCTGCGTCTGGGGCTGTTGGAGCCCGGGGACCGGCTGCCCACCGCCCGCGAGGTGGTCGAGGCCCTCGCCGTCAACCCCAACACCGTGCTCAAGGCCTACCGGGAGCTCGAACGCGAGGGTCTGGTGGAGGGCCGAAGGGGGCTCGGCACCTTCGTCCGGCGGACGCTGGGCGAAGGCAGGGCGGCGGACACCGCGCTGCGCGCCGAACTCGCCCAGTGGCTCGCACGGGCTCGGCAGGCCGGCCTGGAGCAGGACGACATCACCGCACTGGTCACCTCCGTGCTGAGCGAATCCGGCAGTGAACCGAACCAGGGGGACGAAGAATGACTGCAGCCATCGAAGCGCACTGCCTCGGACGAAGGTTCCGGGACCCGGTCGCCGGGGGCAGGCTCGCCGAGGCCGGGGAGGCAGCGGCATGACGCTCTCCGACCTGCGCGGCCCCGTCCGGGCCACAGTCCGCCTGCACCGCCACGTGCTGTGGGTCGCACTCGCCCTGGTCCTGCTCGTCTCCCTCGCCCTGCCTGCCGGCCGCTGGTACGTCCAGTCCTTGGGCGAGGAGCTCGCCGCGACAGGTTGCAAGGTGGAGCAGACGGTCTCCGGCTGCGGCATCCAGGTCCGCGGCTTCCTCTCCCGCAGCCTGTACTTAGAAAAGGTGTCCCACTTCGTGGCGCTCGCCGCGGCGGCGCTGCCTCTGCTCCTCGCAGCGTTCGTCGCGGGCCCGCTGATCGGGCGCGAGCTGGAATCCGGAACCTACCGACTCCAGTGGAGCCAGTCGGTCAGCCCGGCCCGCTGGCTCGCCGCCAGGCTTGCGGTGCCGGTCGCCGCCGTGCTGCTCCTGCTGCCCGGCTTCGTGGTGCTGGCGGCCTGGATCCGGCGGGGGACCCTGGAGACCTGGTACCCCATCCACTGGTACGTCTTTCCCTTCTACGGGGCGATCGGACCGGTGGCGGTGGCCCACGCCCTCCTCGGCATCGCCGTCGGGGCGATGACCGGCCTGGCGATCGGACGCACGGTACCCGCCGTCGCTGCGGCCATGGCCTCGGCCGGTACCGTCGGCGTGGCCCTCGACCTGCTCCGCCCCCGGCTCTGGCCCGCCCTCGACGGGCCCGCGCACGGCGGGAACGTCTGGGACCTCTCCGGTCCGGTCGATCGCATCGGGGTCCGCCACCACCCCGAGTCCCACTTCTGGCCGCTGCAACTGGTCGAGAGCGCGATCCTGCTGACGCTCGCCGCCGTCGCGATCGTCGCGGCCTTCACTCTCCTGCGCCGCCGGCACCGCTGACGCAGACCACCCGCCCGCGGGCAGGGTTCCCCCTGCCCGCGGCTTCAGCAGGACAGCACCACCGCGGCGGCCAGCAGGAGGCCGGCGCCGGCCGCGGCCACGGCGGCCGTCGGACGCCGACGCGGGTCCGCCAGGGACGCGAGGAGCAGGAGGAGGGCCGAAGGGAGGTAGACGAACATCCCGAACCATGCGCCGATCAGCGACCACGGCACCAGCACCGCCGCGACGACCCGGGCGGCCCGCTCGAAGGCGGAACGCCGGGCGTGGAGGAACAGCGGCACGGCAAGTACCGCGGTGGTCGCCACCACGAGGGGCAGCGCGAAGAGGCCCTCCCCGGAGGCAAGGACCGGCGGCAACGGGGTGACCGCGGCGCACACCGCCAGACCGAACTGCCACGGATGAACGCGCTCGCGTGCCGCGACCGACATGACCGGCATGGCCGCCCCCAGGATCCGACTCGACGCCTTGAACGCGTTCAAGGTATCCCAGCCGTGCGAAGGGCCGACGCGGGCCTCCTCCCGGGAACCCTGACGGGGTCGGCTTCCCCAGGGGCCCTCGCCATGGCGCTCACACACTTCCGCCGGGGCTGGTGCTGTGACCGGAAAGGTTCACCGTGTCGCGGCGCCCGCAAACCTTTGCCACAGCACTAGGTCGCGGACCAGCGCTCCGCGATCAAGGCGGCTTGTTCCTGCAGGGCGGCGATCAGCTCCTGGGCTGCGGCGGCCGAGGTGGAGCGCAGTAGGGCGACGCTGATCTCGCGGGCGAGGTCGGGGTGGGCCAGGGGGCGCACCGCCAGGTCCGGCCGGGGGTGCCCCAGGGCGAGCCGGGGTACGAGGGCCACGCCCGTACCCGCCGCGACGAGGCCCTGGACCACCGCGTAGTCGTCGGTGCGCATCACGTGCAGGGGCTCGTACCCCTCCTGGGCGCACGCCCAGGCGAGCACGCGGTCGCACGGGTCGTGGGGGTCTGCCGCCCCCACCCACGCGGCGTGCCGCAGCTCGCCGAGCGGCACCCGCTCCAGCGATGCGCACGGGTGGTCCTCCGGCATGACCAGGAGGAGCGGATCGGCGAGCAGCGGGTGCACCTCGAAGTCCTCGTCGAGGTCGAGACGATCGCCCGGCTGCGAGAAGACGAGGGCGGCATCGAGCTCCCGGGCTCTCAACCCGCGCAGTAGCAAAGGCAGTTCGCCCTCGGTGAGCGAGATGTGCACCCCTTGGCGGTGGAGGCGCTTGACCGCAGGCGCGAGCAGCAGGGCGCCGGCTGTGGGAAACGTACCGATGTGCAGCGTGCGCGTGCCGCGCTCGGCGAGGCTGCGCACCTCCAGTTCAGCCTGACGCAGCCGCTCCAGTACGGCCTCGGCGTGTGGCAGCAGGGCTTCGCCGAGTTCGGTCAGCGTGGCCCCGCGCGGTCCGCGCTGCACGAGCCGGGCGGTGAAGTGGGCTTCCAGGGCGGTGAGGTGGTGGGTGATCGTGGGCTGGCTGTAGTGCAGTGCGCGGCCGGCGGCGGCGAGCGAGCCCTCCTGCGCGATGGACCGCAGCACCTGGAGATGCCTGACGTCGAGCATATAGACATCCTATGGAGGGGTAACGAAAAGTCCACCCTTCTTCGATGGGGCAGGGGCTGTCACGCTCCCACCGTGAACATGAGAACGACCGATCAGCACACCCCGTACTCCCCCTCCCCGTCCCCCTCCCCCGTCCCGGCCTCCTGCGGTTCCGAAGCCGGCCAACTGGGTGCCCCGTACGCCGAGGCCGTGCTGCGCCATGCCGGACGGGACTGGCTGAGGCTGAACGTCCCCGGGCACGCCGCCACCCCCGGGTCGGACCTCGCCGGCTTCTTCGGCGCGAGGATCACGGCCCTGGACTTCCCGCCGCTGCTGGACGGCATCGACCTCGGCCCGGGCACCCCGCTGGACCGGGCGCTGGGGTTGGCGGCCGAGGCCTGGGGGGCGCGGCGCACGTGGTTCCTGACGAACGGCGCCTCGCAGGGCAACCAGATCGCCTCGATGGTCGCCCCCGCCCTGGGGCGCACGCTCGTCGTACAGCGCAGCGTGCACTCCAGCGTCATCGACGGGCTGGTGCTGTCCGGCATGGACGCCGTCTTCGTCCAGCCGTCCGTCGACCCCGGGCAGGGCATCGCCCACGGGGTGACCGCCTCGGACGTGGCGGCGGCGCTGGAGCGGACACCGGACGCGGCCGCCGTGTACATCGTCTCGCCGAGCTACTTCGGCGCGGTCGCCGACGTACGCGCCATCGCGGACGCCGCCCATGCGGCGGGCGTCCCGCTGATCGTCGACGAGGCGTGGGGGTCGCACTTCGGTTTCCATCCGGCGCTTCCCGCGCGCGCCCTGTCCCTGGGCGCGGACCTGGTGACCTCCAGTACGCACAAGCTGGCGGGCAGCCTGACGCAGTCGGCGATGCTCCACCTGGCGCAGGGCCCCTTCGCGGACCGGCTCGAACCGCTCGTGGACCGGGCGTTCCGGCTGGTCCAGTCGACCAGCGCGAGTGCCCTGCTGACGGCGTCGCTGGATCTCGCCCGGAGGAGTCTGGTCGCCGACGCCGTGGCGACGGGCGGCAGCGTCGGGGCCGCGGACCGGGTGCGGAGCGCGGTCCGCGCACTGGGCCGATTCACGGTGGTGAGCGACGGATTCCACGTCTTCCCCGATGTCGTGGGCGCCGACCCGCTGCGGATCGCGATCGACACCCGCGTCGGCGGGATCACTGGCCACGAGGCTCGGCGCCGGCTCTTCCGGGACCACCAGATCATGGTCGAGGTGGCGACCGACGCGGCGATCGTCGCCGTGATCGGTGCGGGTTCCGCCCCCGACACCGACCGGTTCGTCGAGGCACTGCACACCCTGCCCTCCCCGCTCACCGACCCGGGCGGCGCCGGCGGGATGCTGCGGCTGCCGGAGCCCGGCGCCACGAAGCTCACCGCCCGCGAGGCGTTCCTGAGTCCCACCCGCGTCGTGGCCGCCGAGGAGGCCGTCGGCCGGATCTCCGCGGACACGCTGGCCGCGTACCCGCCGGGCATCCCCAATGTCCTGCCGGGCGAGGTCGTCACCGCCGAGGTCGTCCGGTTCCTCCAGCGGACCGCTGCCGCACCGAACGGCCACGTACGCGGTGCGCTCGACCCGGGCGTGACGCGCCTGCGCGTCGTCGCCTGAGACCGCGGGCCCACCGGCCGACCGGCCGGCCGGCGCCCGCGCCCCCGCACCCCCCTTCCCGCGCACACCGCCCCCGAGAGAGAGCACTGCCATGGCCGTACGCATACCGACCCGACGGACCCTCGCCACCGTCCTCGCCGCAACCACCGCCTCCCTGCTGCTGAGTGCCTGCGGCGACCGGACCGCAGCGGGCGGGAGCTCCGGCGCCGACGGAGTCGGCGCGGGAGCCGCGAAGAGCGACGCTCCGCTGTTCGCCAAGCTGCCCGCGGACATCCGGGCAGCCGGTGTCATCAAGGTCGGCACGGACGCCACCTACGCCCCGATGGAGTTCGTCGAGAACGGAAAGATCGTGGGCGTCGACCCGGACGTCGCCGCCGCGCTCGGCAAGCACCTTGGCGTCAGGTTCGAGTTCACCAGCGGTACGTTCGACAGCCTCATCACCTCCCTCAACTCCGGACGCCAGGACGTCGTGATGTCGTCGATGAGCGACACCATGGCCCGCCAGCAGGGACTGGACGACAAGGGACAGAAGACCGGCAACGGCGTGGACTTCGTGGACTACTTCGTCGCGGGCTCCGTCGTGTACGTCCAGAAGGGCAATCCCCAACAGATCAGATCCATCGCCGACCTCTGCGGGAAGAAGACCGCCGTCCAGCGCGGCACCACCTTCGAGGAGGTGGCCAGGACTCGCTCGAAGGAGTGCGAAGCCTCCGGGAAGCCGGCTCTCGCGATCGAGTCCTTCCCGACGGACGCCGAGGCGCAGACGCGCGTGAAGGCGGGCGGCGCCGTCGCAGGGGTCAACGACTACCCCGTGGCCGCCCACCTGGCCCTCAAGGCCGACGGCGGGAACGCCTTCGAGGTCGTCGGCAACCAGATCCAGGCCGGGCCCTTCGGAATCGCCGTGGCCAAGGGCAACCCCGAACTGCGCGACGCACTCAAGGCGGCACTGGCGGCGAGCATCGCGGACGGCTCGTACCAGAAGGCACTCGACAAGTGGGGCGCCGGAACAGGCGCCGTCGCCACGGCGGACGTCAACACCGGCTCCTGAACCCCAGCACACCGAAGGGCAGTCGTAGTGACTGACGTCATCGACCCGTCTCCCCCGGCCGGAGCGACGCCCGCTCCGGCCGGGGTCCCCCAGCGGGCCATCCGGGCCGTTCCGGTCCGCCACCACGGCCGCTGGGCGACCGCAAGGCGGTGGCCTGATGACTGCCATGGTGAAGGCCGAGGGCGTCCACAAGTCCTACGGTGCGGCGCACATCCTCAAGGGCATCGACCTGGAGGTCGCCCCGCGTGAGGTCTTCTGCCTGGTCGGC